>CANIXM010000008.1 GCA_947471245.1 Paludibacteraceae bacterium
GCACCCCTTGACCTCCAAACCCTGCAATTATTATTTCCTCTTTCATTACAAATTTCCTTTTTATAGAGTATCTCATTAATACTCATTTCAGTAATTGCTTGATAACAAGCCTAATGCTAACAACTAGATATCTTTCATATCACCAAGTGGATAGGCAGGTATCATGTTTTGCTCCATCCAGTTATTTGAATCGGCAGGGGTCATGTTCCACCCTGCACTACAGGTTGAGACTATTTCTACCACCGAAGTACCTTTATCAAGCATGGAGTTTTCCAGTGCTTTCTTAATCGCTTTTTTGGTTTTTCTGATATTGGCAATATTATGCACACTTTGTCTGGTTACATAGCACGTCCCGTCTAGCTGTGCTAAAAGTTTGGTCATATCCAACGGATGTCCGCTTAATGGCACTGTTCTGCCCGATGGTGATGTTGTTGACTTCATCCCATTCAAGGTAGTTGGTGCCATTTGTCCACCTGTCATGCCATATATGCCATTATTGATGAAAAATATTGCGATGTTTTCACCTCTATTGCACGTATGTATAGTTTCTGCTGTACCTATTGCAGCTAAGTCGCCATCACCCTGATAAGTAAACACATATCTATCAGGGAGCAGTCGCTTCACCGCAGTAGCCAATGACGGTGCTCTGCCGTGAGCAGCTTGTTGCCAGTCAATATCTATGTATTTATATCCAAAAACGGCACAACCCACAGGTGCAATACCAATGGTTTTATCTTGTATGTCCAATTCTTCAATCACTTCAGCAATGAGCTTGTGAACTACTGAATGGCTACACCCAGGACAATAATGCATGGGTGTATCATTCATCACTTTGGTCTTTGCATAGACTAAGTTTTTAGGATCAATTATATCGTTTAAAGTCATAATTATAATTCTGTTAATCTGATTATTTATTTACAATCAGTCTTTTCATTGCCTCTAGAACCTCATCAGGAGTAGGTATTATCCCACCCAATCTTCCATAATGCTCTACAGGAACTTGTCCATTGACGGCAAGTCTTACGTCGTCCACCATCTGTCCTGCGTTCAATTCAACAGTGAGCATGGCTTTAACTTGACTTGCATAAGCTTTTATTTCATTGGTTGGAAATGGGAATAAAGTAATTGGGCGAAGTAATCCTACTTTAATTCCCTCTTCACGTGCCAATTCTACAACTTTTTGAGATATACGAGCACTTGTTCCAAAGGCAATAATAAGGTAATCAGCATCTTCGCAAGAAAACTCTTCGTATCGAACTTCTGCCTCTTGAATTCGTTTATAGTTAGCTTGAAGTCTGAGATTTATGATTTCCATATCTTCGGAATACAATTCCAAAGTGAGAATATAATTTGGTGCTCTATCGGCTGTTTTTCCCAAAGTAGCCCAAGGGTATTTTTCTCTTATCTCGTCATTGGTCAATCGTGGTCTGAAAGGAGGCAAAATCGCCTTCTCCATCATCTGTCCAATAATTCCATCAGTCAGAATCATGGTCGGTATTCGATATTGGAATGCAAGATCAAAAGCTAGTACGGTATGATCGGCCATTTCTTGTACAGAAGCTGGTGCTAACACAATCATCTTGTAATCACCATGTCCCCCACCCTTCACGCTTTGATAATAGTCTGCTTGGCTCGCTTGAATTGTACCAATACCAGGACCACCACGCATCACATTTACAAGTACACAAGGTAACTCGGCACAAGCTAAATCTGAAATACCCTCTTGCATTAGACTTACTCCTGGACTTGAAGAACTTGTCATTGCCCTCTTACCACATCCTGCGGCTCCAAACACCATGTTGATAGATGCCAATTCACTTTCGGCTTGAAGTACTACCATTCCTGTTGTATTCCAAGGCGCAATAGCCATCATCGTTTCCATTATTTCAGACTGGGGTGTAATAGGATAGCCGAAATATCCATCGCAACCACAACGTATGGCTGCTTCGGCAATGGCTTCATTACCCTTCATTAGTCTTACTTCTTCCATATATTATTAATTGAATCGTAAATAAAAATCTTCCTATTCTGTCTTGTTTTTCACCTTGTACACAGTAATACAAGCATCTGGACACACATAAGCGCATGCTGCGCACCCAACACATGAATCTGCATTAGACATGTAAGAAAAATTATATCCTTTGAGATTTGAATCTGGTGATAGTGATAAAACTTTTGCAGGACAAGCAACTACACATAAATTACATCCCTTACATCTTTCTGTATTTACAACTATTGCCCCTTTGACTTTTGCCATTATTATTAGAGAGTTTGATTCGACCTGCAAATGTACAAAATATAACTAACAGATTTAAAAATTCAGGTCATTTTTTGGTTATGTCTATTCAAAAACAAATTAACTTGTGTACATACAAGTAACTTATCATATCGTGACAAAGTTAATGCATAACAATTCTATTGCGTTAGTTGTTTGATTAATCACCAAAGTTTGAACGGTTTTTTACTTAACTGCGAATTAAAATAACGGTTATCATTCATTATTTCCGCTCCCAACCAAATTGGTTTACTGACAGTTACCCATTCTGACTCCAATTCCAATTCGGCTACAACTAGCCCTTCATTTTCAGCATGAAACTCATCAACCTCAAATTTTTGATTTTCAAAATACACTTCATATCTTGTTTTTCGAATCACATAGGGTTCACATAAGTCCAACAACTCTTCTGCTTCGTGCAATGAAATTTCTTTTTCCCACTCATAACGGCTTATACCATCGCTGTGCGCTGTCCCTTTAATAGTCAGAAAACCTTGATTATCCCTAACCCTGACCCTGACTGTACGTTCAGGCACTGTTGATAAATAGCCTTGAGCTATTTGATAATGAACAGTGGCATGTGACTTATAATCACCTACAACTGCATATTTACGTTCTATTTCGATTGCCATACTCTTTTCCTATTTTAAATATTTAATTTTACATTGATTTAACTATCTGTAAACACGTGACCAATTTAAAGTATTACAGTTGTCTTTCTATTTACAATCTAATACATTAACAGACTTTTAACTTACAACTCAATCCTTCAAACCACCTATCTGTTACATATTTCTTTAAATTTACAATACACACAAGCTTTCAAATTGTCAGTTTGAGTAAATGGGTTCTCTTTATCAAAGATGGATTCTATACATGATCTCAAAAGGTTGCAAAACTCTTCTTCGTAGTTTCCAAAATCATTTACAGTGTAAGTTTCTTTATTTCCTGATTTGTGTACCAATTCAGTAGTAAAACCACTTTTAAAAGTATTACGCATAAAAAACACACCTGGTGCAATTTGCTTTCCTTGAGCTTTTGATTTGTAGAGAAGTGCATAAAGAAATGTTTGAAGTACAAACTTTGGACGGTTATCCAGATCCGAATCAAACAAATCGGACATGGATTCAAATTCCAGCGAACCACTTCCTGTTTTGTAATCTAGGATTCGAAGCACATCGTTCTTACAATCTATTCTATCAATAAATCCTTTAATATTAACCAATTTGGAGCCATTATTGATTGGAAATTGAATGCTACATGGTTCTTCTGATTGAATGTACAAAAATGGGGTGTGTAGCTTATCAATCTTTAGACTCTGAATGACATATTTCTTTAGGACTCTGGCTATAAGCAAATTATTACCCTCTAACTCTACTTCTACATCATTGGCTCGCTTTAAGTAAATTTTGACAAATGCCTTTTTAATTAGTTGCTCTATCAAAAATTCATTTCTGATAATAGTCTCTAATTCGGTTTCATTCATTAGCTTCCCCACAAATGGAGCATAGACAAATTCCATTACAGTATGATACAAAGTCCCAAAAGTATCAGATTCTATGGTTTCAGTAATCTCATCTGCAACATCCATTTTCTCAATCCTGCTGAGGTAAAACTGAAGAGGACAGGCAATATAAGTACTAATTGAACTGGCTGATAATGCACTACCTTCACCTATTTGATCACAAAACTTCTCCAACTGTTGCATCACATAGTCGGTCTTTTGTATTTGTATCGGAACATGGGCATGAAATGCAATATCAAATGATAATGATTTTTGTTGAACATCAATGCCATAATGAAATTTCAACTGATTGTAAAACCTACTTATCTCACCACGTTGACCTCCCTCTGTACGTGAGTCATAAATAAAAAACACTTTTTTTGCTCGATGTATCAACCTGTAAAAGTTATAAGCAGTAATAGCATCTTGTTGTTCATAAGTGGGCAAATCAAATCCTTTCCTCAAATTGGCAGGTATAAAACTTTGAGAATTAGACTTCTTTGGAAAAGTCCCTTCATTGAAAGATGTAATGATAAGATTCTCAAAATCCAATCCTCGCACCTCAAGCACTCCCATAACTTGCAAACCACTCAATGGTTCGCCCACGAATGGAATGGAAATGCCACCTATCAATTGTCTAATTAACTTGATCAGTGTTTCCAGATTCAAATCAATGGCAATAGGCTTTTGTTGAATAATATCCCTCAATCGATTCAGCGACACGTACAATTGATACAAGAAGTCACACTCTAGTTGAAACTTTGATGCACCCTCATCATGTTGATGCCATTTTTCTTGCAACAACAATAAAAGTTGGATCAAATAATCAATAAACAAGTTTGTACTATCAGGTCTCTGAAATAGAATTGAGAATAATTCATTCTTGTGAAGCAAAGACGATTCAATATAAATCAGGTTGTTCTTAATAATCTGCTGTGTGAGATTTGTAACATCATCCCTATACAGCAGACCCACATACTGATGATTAATCACGTTGATCACATGTTGATGATAAAAACTATGCCCATTTTGAGATTTACGTCCCCTCTTATGCAATTCAAAAACATGTTCAAGTAAACCAATTACAGGAGTGGCATTGATGGGCAATCCCATCGTAATATTGATTTTTTGGATTTGGGAGGGGATGCAGTTCAAAAGTGGTAACAACAATGCTTCATCAGGCAATATCACAGCTGTATTCATCCATTCATCGCTAGGGACATCATCTGGGAATAGGTTATCAAGTATGGTGAACACTTGTTTGGCTTGACCCACTGATGAAGGAACACCCACCATTTCAATGCGAGGACTGGATAATGGTTCCTGGGCTGCTACGATTTCGAACTTTGATCCAAACATAGTCAAATTTTCAGCAAAGTACATGGATGCTTTATTTGCCGCATCTGTCAATGTAAAACTTTCATAATCCCAATAAAAATCAGCCTTTCCTCGCTTTTTCAACTCCACAAACAACTTCTTCTCACAAGGGTTCAATGCATTAAACCCAACAAAAACAAATTGCTTTTCATCCCACCTTGAGTCATTCGAAGTTGAAAATTCTTCAACCACCGCTCTACAAATCCGACCTTCTGTTGCCAAACCTTCGCAAAGAAGTTTATGACGAAACTGGTCATAAATGGGATACAAAATCTTCCAAGTTGCTTCAAATTTTTGTGACGAAACACCTACCACTGTTGGTGAAAAGCTAGCCCAAAAATCTTGGATGGCGCGAATCTGATTTTCAGAGAAAGACTCAAATCTTCCTTCAATTTCTTTCAAATCCTTTAAATTGCTAAAAAGTTGACGTGCGTCCACAAGGTATTTGTCTATATCATTGAAATCAGTTAGTAGCATTTCGCCCCAAAAAATAAAAGTATCAAATGTTTCTTCACTCTTACTATTTTCAATGTATATCTCATAGAGATAAAACAACTGCAACAATCTATCTGCTACTTTCAAATTAGTCATCGAATAAAAACAATCGTTAATCGTCATTATATCAGGACTAAACATTGGAACATCAATCATTTCAGATATGTGCCTTTGAAAAAACAGTCCTGCACGTCTATTTGGAAAAACAAAAGTAAAATCGGTTATCTGTGAACCGAAATTCTGGTAATACGTAGCAGCAACCCTACCAATAAATGAATTCATATCGTGATATTTTATTTCTGCTAAGTTAAGTCATTTTTCGTAATATATAAAATCTGACTCACATCAGCATTTTATAAAAAATCACTCAACACAAATAACAAACGACCTACATTAATTAAAATTTATCATCTCAACTATTGAACACAAATAGACTTGTCAATAAGTTTTTTGTGAGATAATCGGCAATAAATTTGATTTTTTTCAAAAAAAAACATACTTTTGTATTGTTTTGGCCGTTTACATGTGAACAACACAATCAAGCAATTAAATTAAGCTGCTGAACAAAGACTTAGATCTATATTTTTTATGAAAAGAACTTCTAGTTTAATACAGTTTAAATATTACATTGTTTTATTTTTGATATTTCTAAGTTGCAATCTTATTGCACAAAGAATGCAAATTGTAAAAGATTATGATGGGAATGTTTATCATACGGTGAAGATTGGTGACCAAATATGGATGGTTGAAAATCTCAAAACTACACATTTTAGAAACGGGAAATCCATTCCTAATGTTAAAGACAATAACGATTGGACGTCTTTGACAAGCCCAGCATATTGCATCTATCAAAACAAACCAGAGCACAAAGACAAATACGGTCTGCTTTATAACTTTTATACTGTTGCGGATTCAACAAACATATTAGCTCCTTCAGGATGGCATGTAGCTACAAATGAGGACTGGAAAACACTGCAAAACTATCTAATCAAAGGTCGGTTTAATTTTGACAAAAGCACTGATGGAGCAAAATTTGGTAAGGCGCTAGCAGCTAAATCTGATTGGATTATTACAAAAGATGAATTTGGTGGAGCAGTAGGTGATGATTTGTCAAAAAACAACATTACAGGATTTTCAGCACTGCCTGCTGGTTATCGATATGACGGTGGATTGTTTTATGACATGGGATGCAGTGCCTATTGGTGGACTTCCACAGAGAATAAAGCTTCAGTGGCTTGGTACAAATCGATGAGATGTGACTACTGGGGACTTTTCACTTTTCGTGACGTAAAAACAGAAGGATTTTCTGTAAGGTGTATAAAAGACAAATAATCTTATGATTTTCAATATTGAAAAGCTACTAAACGATATTCGTTAGTAGCTTTTTTTAATATTCATGATTTCTTTTTCTTATGAAAATAACTCAAATATCAGAAATACTTTGTAGCCTGAATTCGGTTAGAATTGAATCGGAAATTAATTGGCTATTAACTGACAGTAGAAACCTCTCATTTCCATCCGAAACCTTATTTTTTGCAATTGAGACCAACAGAAATGATGGTCACAACTACATCATTGAACTGTACAATAATAATGTGCGAAACTTTGTGGTTCATCAAAAACGGGAAGAATTTGAAACGATGAGTGATGCTAATTTCATCCTGGTAGTGGACACACTAGCTGCATTGCAAAAATTAGTCACAGTACATCGCAATCAATTCAATATACCCATCATCGGTATCACTGGTAGCAACGGTAAAACCGTAGTTAAAGAATGGTTGTACCAACTTCTAAATAAAGATTATAAGACTATCAGGTCACCACGGAGTTATAATTCACAAATTGGAGTACCTCTATCTGTCTGGAATTTAAACAAGGATACAGAACTTGGCATTTTCGAAGCGGGAATATCCCAACCAAATGAAATGACCACGATCACGCCAATTATTATTCCTACAATTGGCATTCTGACAAATATCGGAGATGCACATCAAGAAAACTTCACGAGCCTAAAACAAAAATGTGAGGAGAAACTGAAGTTGTTTACAAACTCAAAAGTATTGATTTATTGCTCCGACAACAAACTTATTGATATCTCTGTTTCACAATCTGGATTTAAAGGTAAAGTACTTGATTGGGGGAAAAACGAACATGCGTCTATTAAAATCAAGTCTATCTGTAAGGTAAAATTCAATACAGTTATTAGTATCGAATACGAGCAGAACAATTACTCTTTTGAGATTCAGTTTGTAGATGAAGCGTCCATTGAAAACATACTCCATTGCATTGTACTTATGTTATACCTCAAGTATTCATCAGACACAATAGCCGAACGAGTTATGCAAATTGAATCAGTAGCGATGCGGATGAATGTAAAAGACGGTGTAAACAACTGTACAATCATTAATGACACTTATAATTCGGACTTAAACTCTCTCTCCATTGCATTAGATTTTCTAAATCAGCAGGCAGTTTCAAAATCACTTAAGCGTACCTTAATTCTGTCTGACATACATCAAACAGGACAATCAGCTGATGAACTGTTTAACAAAGTATCAGAGCTGATTAGCAATAAAAAGATCAGTAGATTGATTGGGATAGGAGCAGAAATATCCAAGTTTAAAAACAAATTCAAGGTCGAAATGATGAACTTTTTTAAGGACACTGATGAATTCCTACATTCAAGTGAAATAAGAAGTTTTATTAACGAAGTAATCTTAATAAAGGGCTCTCGAAGTTTTCAGTTTGAACGAATTTCATCACAGTTGGAGTTCGTAACACATGAAACCATTTTGGAAGTTAATCTCAACGCCCTGATTGACAATCTCAACTACTTCAGATCAAAACTTAATCCTAAAACAAAAGTGGTGTGCATGGTCAAGGCTTTCGCTTATGGAAGTGGTGCTGTGGAAGTGGCACGAACGTTGCAACATCATAGATGTGACTATCTAGCTGTGGCTGTGGCAGATGAGGGAGCTGAATTACGACGAGAGGGAATTAGAATTCCAATTATGGTGATGAATCCTGAACTTGGAGGATTTGGGATGATCATTGATAATAACTTAGAACCCGAGATATACAATTTCAGAATACTGGAAGCCTTCAGTGATGTGGTTGGTAAACTTGGATTGATTGACTATCCAATACATATTAAAATAGATTCTGGCATGCATCGATTGGGCTTTGAGCCAAACGAAATAAACAACTTAATCGAATATGTAAAAGCTAATCCACAAATTAAAATAAGAACCGTTTTTTCTCACTTATCAGCAGCCGATGATGCTCGATACGATTCTTTTACGCGGCAACAAGTAGATACATTTCTACAATGTGCTGATTTGATCACATCTTCATTTTCTCATGATATTTTAAAACACATATGTAATTCGGCAGCCACGGAGCGGTTTCCTGAATATCAATTTGATATGATACGGCTTGGAATAGGTCATTATGGTATAAGTTCAATTCCTGATCTGAAACTAAAAACTGTTTGTGCTTTAAAAACAATCATCATACAAATCAAAGATATTCCAGCAGGTGAATCCATTGGCTACGGTAGAAAAGGAATTTCAAGTAAAAATCGGAAAATTGGAATCTTACCCATCGGTTATGCTGATGGCTATGACAGAAAACTAGGCAATGGTGTAGGCGAGGTATTTGTAAATAGAAAGCGAGCCAAGATAGTTGGCAATATATGCATGGATTTATGCATGATTGACATTACTGCTATGGACGTGACTGAGGGGGATGTAGTGGAACTTTTTGGTGAAAATATAAGTATTAATGAAATAGCCGAACAACTAAAAACTATTACCTACGAAGTCTTAACTGGTATTTCAAGAAGGGTTAAACGTATTTATTACCAAGAATAAGATGATATCTGTCAACATAGCTAACATAGAAAAGTCAGACTGCATTTTAAAAAGTGCCTATTTGCTTTCTTGCCAATTGAAAAAAGAATTTGGAATAGTGTGGTTTTTGAATATTGGGGAAACAAAAGAACAAGTTGAAAGAGAAATTGCAGACAAAATCATACAATTAGAACTCACACAGGTTCGCACATACATCATTGATTATAAATCAGAAAGTATAGAAAGTTTCTGTGAAAAGAATGAGTCTTCATTTCTGTTTATTCAACTGGAAGATGAAAAATCCAAGACGATAAAAGGATTATTAAATAATTGTAGAAACCTACGAATTCCTTACGTATATTGGAAATCTTCGTTTAGTCAACTTGATATAAATCAGGTAGTTTTACCCATTGGATTTTTGGAAGAGGAATTAGAGAAAGCGCAGTTCGCCTCAGCTTTCGGACGATTTAGCCAGTCAAAAATTCACATGCTACTGGCAAATGATTATGGATCCAAAGCAAAGAGAAATGCAGAAAAAATGCAAAATTTATTTGATAAGTTCAACTTACCCTATACCCTTTCAACAGCAAAATCTGACAGTTTCAAAGTAGAAATGGAAGCCATAGAATTTGCGACTAAAGTGAATGGAGGGATCATCATCATTTCAGCATCACGTGACTACGGACTGGATGATATATTCTTCGGACCAAAGGAGTTTCATGTTATCCGAAAATCAGAAATTCCTATCTTATTGGTCAACCCGAGAGGGGATTTATATGCACTCTGCGATTAGAAAATAGGAAAAGCGGTTGTCTGATATTTTGACAACCGCTTTTTGCTTTACAACTACAGAGTTAAATCACCTGCATTTAATCAATACTCATCCCAACTAGTAATTTTAATATCTTCCATTGACTTATTACAAAAAGCAGTAATAAATGCACTGGCAAGACGAGCATTGGTCAAAAGTGGAATATTAAAGTCAATCGCACTTCGACGGATAATGTAATCATTTTCCAACTCGCGGCGGCTTGTATTCTTTGGTATATTTATAACTAAGTCAAATTGCTTGTTGGCAAGCATATTTTTCACATTAAACTCACCTTCCTCATCAGGCCACTGAACTCGTGTAGATGCTACACCATTCTCTGCAAGGAAGTTACAAGTACCACCTGTGGAATAAAGTTCATATCCCTTCTTTTGAAGCAACTTACAAGCATCAAGTAAATCAACTTTCGATTTTGCTTCACCAGATGAAATCATAATTCTCTTTTCTGGAATGCGATAGCCTACTGAAAGTAATGATTTTAATATAGCTTCCTGAAGATCAAATCCAATACATCCAACCTCACCTGTAGAAGCCATATCTACTCCCAATACAGGGTCGGCTTGTTGAAGGCGAGCAAATGAAAATTGTGAAGCCTTGATACCCACATAATCCAAGTCAAATGCTGATTTTTCTGGTTTTTCAACCTCCAGCCCTAGCATTACTTTAGTTGCCAATTCAATAAAGTTAATTTTCAACACTTTAGATACAAATGGGAAACTACGAGATGAACGCAAATTACACTCTATCACCTTGATATAATTGTCCTTCGCCAAGAACTGGATATTAAAAGGTCCAGATATATTTAGTGATTTAGCTATTTCACGGGCTATATTCTTGATTCTACGAATGGTCTCTACGTAAATCTTTTGTGGAGGAAACTGCGTAGTAGCATCACCTGAGTGTACACCTGCAAACTCCACGTGTTCAGAAATAGCATATACCAATATTTCCCCTTTATCGGCCACTGCATCAATTTCTATCTCTTTACAACGCTCAATGAACTCCGAAATTACAACCGGATGCTTCTTTGACACATCCGTTGCCAGCTTTAAGAAACTTTCTAATTGTGCTGAGTCATGACAAACATTCATAGCAGCACCCGAAAGCACGTAGGAAGGTCTCACCAAAACAGGGAAGCCAATACCTTCCACGAATTCATTTACATCTTCAAAAGTGGTGAGCTCCTTCCAGCGCGGTTGATCTATACCTAGTTCATCAAGCATGGAAGAGAATTTATGTCGATCTTCTGCCATGTCTATGAAATTGGCTTGTGTACCAAGTATATTAACTTTGCATTCAGCAAGCTTAATGGCAAGATTATTAGGAATTTGACCACCTGTTGACACGATAGTTCCCATTGGATTTTCCATCTCTATGATGTCCATCACACGTTCAAAACTCAACTCATCAAAGTACAGTCTGTCACACATGTCGTAATCAGTAGAAACCGTTTCTGGATTGTAGTTAATCATTACCGAACGGAATCCCTCTTTGCGAATAGTCATCAGTGCATTTACACCACACCAGTCAAATTCCACAGAAGAACCGATACGATATGCTCCTGACCCAAGTACCACTACCGAACGATGGTCGCCAAGATATTTCATATCACTGGCAGTACCTCCATAAGTCAAATACAAATAGTTGGTCTGAGCAGGATATTCAGCAGCCAATGTATCTATCTGCTTAACTACAGGTAGGATACCACGACTTATACGATTGGCACGTGTAATTTTATTTAGCTCTTCTACATCGTTTGGATCACATTTAGTCACAAGACGTGTGATTTGAAAATCTGAGAATCCCATTTCTTTAGCACGGCGCAACAAGCTGTCTGGCAATTCATTGATTGAGTTAAAGGCCTCCAACTCACTTTCTTTATCCACTATAGCCTTTAACTTGTGAAGGAACCAACGGTCAATTCGTGTCAATTCATGTAATCTGTCCACTGTATATCCACTGTGCAATGCTTGCGCTAGATAGAATGCTCTACGGTCAGTTGGCTGATTGAGTGCAGCATCTAAGTCATCAGAATAAAAATCCTTATTGGCAACAAAACCATGCATACCTAGTCCAATCATGCGAAGACCTTTTTGGAAGGCTTCCTCAAAATTTCGACCAATGGACATTATCTCACCCACAGATTTCATGCTACTTCCAAGTAGGCGCGAAACACCTTGAAATTTACCCAAATCCCAACGAGGAATTTTACATACGATATAATCCAATGCAGGTTCAAAGAATGCGGTAGTATCTTTGGTTACTGAGTTTTTCAACTCAGGAAGTCCGTAACCCAAGCCCAGTTTAGCTGCTACAAACGCCAATGGATAACCAGTAGCCTTAGAAGCAAGAGCAGAAGAACGACTCAAACGAGCATTCACTTCTATCACACGATAATCCTCTGAGAATGGATCAAAAGCATATTGAACATTGCATTCACCCACAATACCTATGTGGCGGATGATTCGAATAGCCAATTCGCGAAGTTTGTGATATTCGCTGTTTGTCAATGTTTGAGAAGGAGCTACTACGATACTTTCACCTGTATGAATACCAAGTGGATCGAAGTTTTCCATATTACAAACTGTTATACAGTTGTCGTATTTATCACGCACCACTTCGTATTCTATCTCTTTCCAGCCTTTGAGCGATTTTTCAACCAACACTTGCGGTGAATAAGCGAATGCTTTATCAACAAGGGTTTTCAACTCTTCATCATTGTCGCAAAATCCACTTCCCAAACCACCCAACGCATAAGCTGCACGTACAATCACAGGATAGCCCAACTCATTGGCAGCACGGGTTGCATCTACAAGATTGGTAACAGCCTCACTCTTAATGTATTTTACATCAATTTCTGATAGCTTTTGATTAAAAATTTCGCGATCTTCAGTATTAATTATCGATTGAACAGGCGTACCTAAAACACGGATATTGTATTTTTCAAAAATCTTATTCTTAAACAATGCCACACCACAATTCAGTGCTGTTTGCCCTCCGAAAGATAGAAAAATACCATCAGGACGCTCTTTCTCTATCACTCTCTCTACAAAATCAGGAGTCACTGGCAAGAAATAAACCTTGTCTGCAATTCCTTCAGATGTTTGTACAGTTGCAATGTTTGGATTGATAAGCACAGTACTTATACCCTCTTCTTTCAATGCTTTCAATGCTTGTGATCCGGAATAGTCAAACTCTCCTGCTTCGCCAATTTTTAAAGCTCCAGATCCAAGTACCAATACTTTCTTAATCTCACCTTTATTAATTTGCTTATCCTCATGAGTAGTTTTCAATCGAGATGTCAACTCCTCCTCTATCATTACAGGAATGCTCTTGCTGAAAGTAGAAAGTGTTTTGATGAATACATCAAATAAGAACTCAGTATCAGTAGGTCCTGAAGCAGCTTCAGGATGAAACTGAGCCGAGAACCAAGGCATGGTCTTATGTTGAATACCTTCATTGGTATTATCATTCATGTTGATGAATAATGGTTCCCAATCAGAAGACATTGTAGTGGTATCAACCGCAAAACCGTGATTTTGAGAAGTGATAAATGCACGCTGAGTGCCTACCAATTGCACTGGCTGGTTATGACTGCGGTGACCGTATTTAAGTTTATATGTTTTCGCTCCTCCAGCAACCGAAAGCAATTGGTTACCCATACATATTCCAAAAATGGGCTTACCTGTTTCCATTGCTTTCTGAATATGCTTTACTGTATCTTGACAGTATTCAGGATCACCAGGACCGTTGGAAATAAACAATCCATCAAACTCAATGTGGTTGAAATCATAATCCCATGGCACTCTTATTACAGTAGTGTCGCGATTCAGAAGACAACGTATGATATTATGTTTCACTCCACAGTCAACCAGGAGTACTCTATGTTTACCGTTACCATAAGTGATTACTTCTTTGCAACTAACCTTTGCAACTTGGTTTTCATCGTCAGGGTTAATAAAATCAATATCCTCACCATCAGGAAAAACAAATTTTCCACGCATTGTTCCCTTTTCACGAACCAGCTTGGTCAATTCACGCGTGTCCACTCCAAAAATACCAGGTGTTTTGTTTTCCTTCAACCAATCACTCAGACTTTTGCCTGCATTCCAATGACTATATTCAAAAGAAAAATCGGAAATAATCAAGCCTGATGCTTGGATTTTTTCCGATTCATAAAAAGTTGAAAGTCCATCCTTTATTGTGTCGTTGGGAACACCATAATTGCCAACCAAAGGAAATGTAACTGCCAATAGCTGACCCGAATAGGAAGGATCCGTCAAACTTTCTGGATAGCCTACCATGGCCGTATTAAAAACTACTTCTCCAGCTACGGCTTTCTCGTAACCAAATGACTTACCTTTAAAAACAGTTCCATCTTCTAGAACTAAATGTAGGGGCTTGAACTCTTGCATAAATATATAGTAGATTGTTATTATTGAATGTCAAAATCAGGATTCTGATGATGTGCTTTAATTTGAACATCAGCGAGTTTCTCCTTCATTTCAAGGAAAATTTAGGGTAGGTCCAAATTGGTGCAAAAGTACTACTTTCTTTCGACTCTGACAAATGGAATATCAATCAAAAATGGAGGTTTTAGAGAAAGTTTTCAACAACAATTTTATTCGGCAGTCACTTCTACTTCTTAAAAATAAAAAAAACAGCTAAAATCAAAAAAATGAATCCAACTAAGTGATTCCATCTTAAGGTCTCTGTTTTGAAAACAAAAATTACAAATACTGAAAACGTCATAAGCGTAATCACTTCTTGTATCACTTTCAGTTGCCAAAGACTAAACGGACCACCATTATCAACAAATCCGATTCTATTAGCTGGCACTTGAAAAATATACTCAAAAAAAGCAATACCCCAACTGATAAGGATGATTGAGAATATTCCAAGTTTACTCAACTGACCCATTTGGCTAAACTTCAAATGACCATACCAGGCTAAAGTCATGAAGGTATTTGATATTACTAGCAAAAAGATGCAATATAATGCTCTCATATTGTCAATTACAGGTCATCAAAAGGAATTAATAGACTATTGGCCTGAGGTGTGGAAGTAGGCTTAGTCAGCTGCTCTATTGTAGCTAACTGCATGTTAAGGTAGTTGATTTTGGTGTTATAATCCAGAAGATAACTTCGTTTCAACGAATTGCTGATA
>CANIXM010000009.1 GCA_947471245.1 Paludibacteraceae bacterium
CTAAGCAAATGGCTCAGTGGAAAGAAAAAGTTGCTGCAGGATGGGATGGTATTGAAATCGTGTCGAAGGATATTCCTGAGAAATTCCTACTTAATCCTCAAGTAGCAGAAGACTACAAAATGAACATTGTTATTGATACTCAATCTATTGATGATAATGGCATAGGTCTTGAATTTGTAGCAACCAAAGTGGGTAAAAACAATGAAGATGTGCTTTATGATGTTCAAGAGTTTAAACTTGAGAAAATTGAAGGTTCTAAAATGTATTTTACCCTTGATTATCAGATGAATATGGCAGGAGCATTCAAATTTGGATTCCGCATGTTCCCTAAAAATGTAGATCTTCCGCATCGACAAGATTTCTGCTACGTTCGCTGGGTGTAGTTGATAGTTAGATAAAAAAGGAGACCAAGTTTATACTTGGTCTTTTTTTTTGATTTTGCCAATTGAAGTGTTTTGTTATGAAGTAGGTAGGTTGGTCTATTATTAATTATTATCTTTGCGCTTCGTTTTAAGAAATTCGGTTAAGTACTAATTATCACAAGCTAGGAATGATTACTGTCAAAGAAGCAATTACCAAAAATGAAATGAAGAAGTTCATTTTATTTCCTTTTGAACTTTACAAAAATGACAAAAACTGGGTTCCACCTTTACTCATGGATGAATGGGTCACTTTTAGTAGAGAAAAAAATCCGTCTTTTGAGCATTGTGAAGCTGCATTCTTATTAGCATACAAAGATGATAAAGTTGTGGGTCGTATTCTCGCAATTATTAATCATAAAGCTAATCAGAAATGGAATGATTATAGGACACGTTTTGGTTGGATTGCATTTATTGACGACAAAGAGGTGTCTAAAGCATTGCTACAAGCGGCACAGGAATGGGGAAATAACAACGGGATGAGTGGTATTCATGGTCCTTTAGGGTTTTCCGACTTAGATCCAGAGGGAATGATGATAGAGGGATTTCATAACCAACCTTCTATCACCAGCGCCTACAATTTTTCCTATTTCCCTCAACACATGGAGGCACATGGATTTGCTAAATCAGTGGATTGGATTCAATATAAGTTTAATGCCTCTCAAGATATTCCTGAAAAAGTAGGCAAAATAAATAAATTGATAGCCGAAAAGTACAACTTACGCATCCTAAAAGCAAAGAACAAGAAGGAGTTGATGAAATATGCCCCAGGCTTTTTTCACACATTAAATTTGGCTTTTAGAAATCTTTATGGCTTTACTGAATTGACAGATAAGCAAATTAATTTCTACTTAAAAGCCTATTTTGGATTTGCGAGACCAGAACTGATTTGTTTTATTTTGGATGAGAAAGATGAAGTGGTCGGATTTGGTGTTAGTTTCCCATCCCTTTCTACTGCATTCCAAAAGGCGAAAGGAAAATTGCTACCTTTTGGCTTTATTCATATACTCAAAGCGCTACGCAAGTACGACACCATAGATTTGTATTTCAACGGAGTGCACCCAGATTGGCAAAAAAGGGGTATCCACTCCCTGTATTATGTAGAAATGAATGAAGATGCACGTCGTTTAGGGCTTAAAACCGCCATCTCTACTGGGCAGTTGGAAACGAATATCAATGCAGTTGGTATTTGGGATAATTATGAAAAGGAGTCTTACATCAGAACTCGTTGTTACATCAAGGACTGACAGTTGTTCAAACAAAAATATAAACAAGCTACTATTACTCGAGTGTAATAGTAGCTTGTTTGCTTAATGGAAGATGGTAAGAAAATTGCGTGGTACAGGTGTTTCGAAACTGACTACCTCTGTAGAAATGGGATGATAAAATGCCAGAATTCGTGCATGAAGACCCAATCTGCTAAGAGCGCTAGTCGTGGATCCGTATTTTTTATCACCAGCAATGGGGTGCCCTATCCCTTGCATGTGAACGCGAATCTGATTTTTTCGACCTGTCTCAAGTTCAATTTCGAGAAGCGAAAAGTTGTCGTTTGATTTGATTTTTTTGTAATGT
The DNA here is from genome assembly GCA_947471245.1 of Paludibacteraceae bacterium. Taxonomy (GTDB): domain Bacteria; phylum Bacteroidota; class Bacteroidia; order Bacteroidales; family Paludibacteraceae; genus Paludibacter. The sequence goes on from CANIXM010000009.1 coordinate 1,992, forward strand.
GTTATCGCTTCCTGGCCACCATTGTCCACCATACTCGAATGGATTTTTAGCGATTTTTCATTTTCAGTAAGCCATGTTGCTATGGTGTCTTGCTCTTTAGCCACACATCCCTCTACCAGTGCCACATACACTCGACGAGTGATGATGCGATGCCAGTTTTCTTGTAAAATCACCTGTACTTCTTTGGTTTTGGCAAACATGATTACTCCCGATGTTTCTCTGTCTAGTCGGTGTACAACGTATATTCGGTTCGATGGAGAACTTTTCTTGATATGTGTTTTTAATATCGAGAATGCCGTTGTCTCGTCACTGTTGCCAGTACTTACAGTGAGCAATCCTTCTTTTTTCTCTACCACAATCAGGTAAGCATCTTCAAAAATTATTTTTAGTTTAGGATGGTGCAACTCCACATTCCCTCTTCCGCTTGTAACAGTGACTAAGTCATTTGGCTTTAATGCCAGGTTGAACTGTGTGGATATTTTTCCATTGACCATGATTTGTCGGTGTGCCAATAATGATTTGATAGAACTACGGCTCATGCCACCCATCTTGGATAAGAGAAAATTCATCAATTCTCCATCTTCAGAGACTTTCAACTGTGTTTCTTTTGCAACAGGGGTTGTTACTTTTTTATTGCGCATTTGTTTTTTTGTTGTGTAAATTATCTAATACTGTGTTGTGATTGCTATTTTTTTGCTCTAAAACGTCTTGGGTGGTTATACAATATTAAAGACTTTGGCGATATTTTGCCTTTGGCGATATTCACTTCGTGATATTTGCTTCGCGATATTTGCCTACGGCGATATTTGCTTTGCGATAATTGCCTGCGGCGATAGTAACTTCGTGATATTTGCCTTCGTGATATTTGCCTTCGGCGATATTTGCTTTGCGATATTTGTTTTGCGATAATTGCCTTTGGTGATAGCGTCTTCGTGCCTTTGTGCCTTTGTGTTCAAAAATTCAAAAAATAATTTATCAGACGCCGCATGCAACGTATCTTCAATTATCAATTATCAATTATCAATTTTATAATTGTGTTCAATGTGTTAAGTTTTTTGTAACCTTTTGTGGTTATAATATCATTCTTTGGTTTCACCCATCTAATTCGTTATAACACCCTATTTTTACTATAACCAGTTGTTTGACTTGTTGTTTTGTGTCGTGTAATTATGACTTTAAGTATTCCACCACTCCAAGTGCTGCATTTTCACCATCTATGGCCGATGAGGTAATTCCTCCAGAATAGCCCGATCCTTCGCCGCAAGGAAATAATCCTTTTATCACAGGATGTTGACCTGTGTTAATGTCACGTGGAATTCTCACTGATGATGATGTACGCGTTTCTACTCCTACTACAATGGCCTCGTTGGTCAAATAACCTCTCATTTTTCTATCAAATTTTTTAAATCCCTCTCTAAGTCTATTAGCGATGACATCAGGAAGCCAAAAATGAAGTGGTGATGAAATCAAGCCAGGCAGGTAGGAACAAGCAGGTAGGTCGGCTGACAATTTTCCTTTTACAAAATCGCCCAATCGCTGAGCAGGTGCCACTTTGCCCAGTCCTCCATTGTTTTTTAGTGCTAGGTTTTCTACATACTTCTGAAATCTCAGTCCAGCCATTACACCGTGCTCATGAAATTCGGCAGGGATGTCTTCAGGTCGAATTTCTACCACTATGCCAGCGTTGGCGTAAGGTGAATTGCGCATGGATGCGGACATGCCATTGACCACTATTTCTTCATCACCACTACCAGCAGGTACAATATGCCCGCCAGGACACATGCAGAAAGAGTAAACACCTCTGTCATTGATTTGCTCCACCAAGTTGTAGGTCGCTGCAGGCAGGTAAGGGCCACGGTCTTTGCAGTGGTATTGTATGCTGTCTATCAATTCTTGAGGGTGTTCTACTCGTACACCCATAGCAAATCCTTTAGCTTCAAGTAAAATGCCTTGGCTGTGTAGCATTTCATACACATCGTGTGCCGAATGCCCTGTGGCAAGTAATAATGCATTGGCCATGAAAGTGCTTCCGTCAGCAGTTTTGCAGCCAGTGATACTATTATTTTCGATTAGTATTTCTGTCAGTTTCTGATTGAAATGTATCTCTCCTCCAAAATTAGTGATCGTTTTGCTGATGTTCTCAATCACCAACGGCAATTTGTCCGACCCAATATGTGGATGCGATTCATACAAAATATTTTCATGAGCTCCATGAACGTGAAATATGTTTAATACTCCTTGTACATTTCCCTTTTTTTTGGAGCGGGTGTATAGTTTACCGTCCGAAAAAGTGCCAGCCCCACCTTCACCAAAACAATAGTTTGATTCTGGGTCGAACCCTTTGTTTTTATTCAAAGTTGCAATGTCAACTTTTCGGCTTCGAGCATCTTTTCCACGTTCCAAGATGATGGGTTTGAGACCATGCTCTATCAGTTTTAAAGCTGCAAACAGCCCAGCAGGTCCTGCACCGATTACTAATACGGGTTGCTCATTAACAACTGACTTGTATTCTGGAGATTGTGTTGGTGTTGGTGCTGGATCTTCGTCCCAATACACTTCTGCATTGATGTTTATTTTGACTTGAAATGATCTGGAATCGATTGATTTTTTTAGAATACGTATCCTCGTGATTCGGCTTGGAGCAATTTCCAGTTTGTCAGCAATTTGTTTGTGAAGAAGTGCTTCAGTTTCTGCTATTTGGGGTGTGATGCTGAGTAGAATTTCTTGATGCATATTTTTTTAGTCTTTTTACGGTTTGCAAAGATACGGATAACTAATCCATTTATATTGATTCAGTATCGTAAATTCAGGATTTTGTGGTTTATATTCATCAAATTTCTATGCAGAAGTCTAAAACAAATTGAATGATTGTTTGCTAACTTCCTATAAATGTTATAAATTTGCGAAAAAAGAAAAAACCTTCAGTGTTTTGACCTTGTTGAGTCCATTATTTTTTTGATTAAGATTTTGTTTGAAGCTCGCTATCAGGCTCTGATTTTTTTTAAAAATTGTAACTAGGTTGAATGAAGTTATAATCTCAACACAATGAATGATTTTATTGTTCATTTTTAGCTTTTTACTGTCCGTTTTTTACACATAATTCATTTGAAATAACCTCTTTTTACATAAAATTGAAATGCGAATAAATAAAATACTTATGTTGACTTTTGTTTGTGCTTTTTTACCTATGATTTTTACTTCCTGCGACCCGAATAGTCTTAAACCACTGGGTGGAAATGGCTCAATAAAAGACATTGATGGCAATGTATATGACTCAGTGGTGATAGGAAGTCAGGTGTGGATGGCTCAGAACCTGAGAGTGACGCATTATAAAAATGGTGACAAAATTCCGATGCTTGCCAATGATTATGACTGGGCATCGACGAAAGATGGAGCCTGGTGCAACTACAAAAACAATGGATCTTATTCCAAAGATTATGGTAGGTTGTATAATCAGATTGCTTTATATGATGTTCGAGGATTGGCTCCAGAAGGATGGAGAGTTGCTACCTATAATGATTGGTTGATATTAAAAAAATACTTGATAAAAAATGGTTACAATTCTAACAATGACACTGTGTCTAATAAAATTGCTATGAGCATGGCAGGTAAAACCCTTTGGGAAAGCTTCACTGGTGTGGGATTTATCGGTAATGATTTGGCAACTAATAATAAGTCAGGCTTTAATGCTTTACCAGGAGGTGGAAGGAATTATGATGGATATTTTGGAGGAGCGAAGCGTAATGGATATTGGTGGACAACTTTCGGTTTTACTTCCTTGACTAATAGCTCTGATAGCTTAGACTTCAAAACAGATCCCGAACGATGTGGATTTTCAGTCAGGTGTATTAGGGATACAAAGACTTATTAGGAATTTCAAAACTAATAGAATTTAAACAAACAAACAGCCCCGATGTGAATTCACATCGGGGCTGTTTTGTGATCCGAGCGGGATTCGAACCCACGACCCACGCCTTAGAAGGGCGTTGCTCTATCCAGCTGAGCTATCAGACCTTTATCTTACCTTTAATACAAAAGCGGTGCAAAAGTACTTTATTTTTTGGAAAGTTACAACACTTTTGCCTAAAAATGGAAAAATGGGGCGATTATTTGCTGGAAAATAGCTAATTTTGTGGGCTAAACAAATCAATCAACTAATTATTTCACATAAAGATGAAGGTACTAAAATTCGGTGGAACATCCGTAGGTTCTGTCAGCGCAATTTTGAGTGTAAAAAATATTGTAGAGGCCCAGAGTGAGCCCGTAATCGTTGTGGTGTCTGCATTGTCTGGAGTGACAGATGAGTTGTATAACATCACACAGTTGGCCGCCAAGGGAGATTCCGAATACCTAAAATGCTTCGAGCTATTGGTGAAAAATCACGAATCGGTGATTGATGGGGTAGTGCTAGCAGAGCGCAAATTACTTGTGTTGGAACAAGTGAGGAGTCTGTTTTCCGATTTAGCGAATGTTTTCAAGGGAGTTTGCTTAATCAAGGATGTGTCTATTAAAATATCTGATAATATTGTCGGTTATGGTGAGATGATTTCTTCTCTAATTGTGGCTAATGCCATCAATGAAGCTACGCATTTTGATTCAAGAAACTTTATTAAAACTACAACCCAGTTTGATAAACATATTGTTGATTTTTCGGCAACTACTCAAGCTATCAAACTTGAATTTGCTAATGCTCCAAAAATCGTTGTATGTGGTGGGTTTATTTCTACTGACTCCAATTCCAAATTTATAACTAACCTCGGGCGCGGTGGCTCTGACTATTCTGCTGCCATTATTGCATCATGTCTGAACGCATCTGTATTGGAAATTTGGACTGATGTGGATGGGTTCATGACAGCCGATCCTCGTATTATCAACAATGCCTATGTGATTGACAAACTGAGCTTTATTGAAGCGATGGAATTGTGCAACTTTGGCGCAAAAGTGATTTATCCACCAACAATTTTCCCTGTTTTCCACAAAAATATCCCCGTGAGAATTAAAAACACATTCAATCCTCAAGCAGAAGGTACGCTTATTTCACGCGAAAAATCGGATGAACCTGCAAAAGCAATTAAAGGCATTTCATCCATTAATGATACTTCTTTGATTACTGTTCAAGGATTGGGAATGGTTGGGGTTATCGGTGTAAATTCAAGGATATTCAATACACTCGCCAAAAATGGTATTAGTGTATTCCTTGTATCGCAAGCAGCATCAGAAAACACCACATCTATTGGAGTGAAAAATGCAGATAGTGAACTAGCAGTTGAAGTGCTTCAAAAGGAATTTGCATACGAAATAGCACAGGGTGAAATCAATGATATTTTCTCAGAAGATGATTTAGCTACAGTGGCTGTTGTAGGTGACAATATGAAACGTACACCGGGTATAGCTGGAAAACTATTTGGCACATTGGGTCGTAATGGTATCAATGTAGTGGCATGTGCTCAGGGCGCATCCGAAACAAATATTTCGTTTGTAACTAATCGTAGTTCGTTACAAAAAGCGTTAGGTGTGATTCATGACTCATTTTTCCTGTCTGATTATCAGGTGTTGAATTTGTTTGTAGTAGGTATAGGAACTGTGGGAGGTAGCTTGCTCGATCAGATTAGAATGCAACAGCCAAAATTGATGGCTCATAATGGACTCAAATTAAATGTAGTGGGCATTGCCTCGGAGTTTAAAATGCTTTTTGAAGCCGATGGTATTGACTTGGATTGCTATCAAGAACAGCTGGACAAGAATGGTGGAGCAGTATCGCCAGAGCTTATAACCGCTGAGATTTTGAAAATGAATATTTTCAATTCTGTGTTCGTAGATTGTACTGCAAGCCCAAAAATTGCAGGGGTGTACAAATCCCTTTTAGAAAACAATATTTCTGTCGTTGCAGCTAATAAAATAGCTACTTCTTCAGAATATGAGCAATATGCTTACCTCAAAGATGTGGCACGCAGACGTGGAGTGAAATACCTGTTTGAAACGAATGTTGGAGCTGGTTTGCCCATTATCAATACCATCAATAACTTAACAAATAGTGGTGATCAAATTCTCAAAATGCAAGCCGTTCTCTCAGGCACATTGAATTTTATTTTTAATACCATAAGCACCGAAATTCCATTGAGTAAAGCCATTTTGATGGCCAAGGAAGCTCGATTTGCAGAGCCTGACCCTCGTATTGATTTGAGTGGAAAGGATGTGATTCGCAAACTTGTTATTTTGGCACGTGAAGCAGGTTACAAAGTGGAGCAAGAGGATGTGGTCAAGAACTTGTTTATTCCAGATAAGTATTTCGAAGGTAGTCTAGATGATTTTTGGAACACGGTAGATGAACTGGATGCCGAATTTGAAGTCAAACGCAAGGCACTTGCTGCTGAGAATAAAAGGTGGAGATTTGTGGCCACCATGGAGAATGGAAAATGTGATGTGGGACTTCAAGAAGTGGATAGCCTTCACCCATTTTACGACTTGCAAGGTAGCAACAACATCATCCTGATTACCACAGAACGCTATAATGAGTATCCGATGATGATTAAAGGATACGGAGCTGGTGCAAGTGTTACAGCTGCAGGTGTTTTTGCTGATATAATAAGTATCGCTAATATCCGTTAAAAAAGATGTACAGCCGACAAGTACTACTTTTTCTTTTGGTATTTTTGAGTGCAGTTTTTTACTCATGTGGAAAACAAGCACCTCAATTACCCTCCAATAAAGGAGAACGTGCAGAAAGTAAAGAAGTCAAAGCCTTGTTGAAACTCAATCTTACTCTTGCACAAAGGGAAGACAGTGTGGTGGAGGTGTACGTTTTAAAACATGATGATCAATTGGTGAAATCAGAACTTGGGTTTTGGTATCATATACAATCGGTAACCAATGGTCAACAGTTGAAAGACAAAGACTCTTGTCAGTTTAGATGGAAAGTAAGTCTGCTAGATGGTAAAGTAGTGAGGGATGAAAATCAATCTGCAGTGATGGGGCATAAAGATATGATCAAAGGACTAGAGGAAGGTCTTAAACTTATGCACAAAGGTGAAACAGCCAGATTCGTTATTCCTTGGTATTTGGCCTATGGTAGGAAAGGAGACGCTTTGGCAATTCCACCCTATACTTCAATATGTTGTCAAGTAACTCTTTTTAAATGATTTTTGATTAATACAATACTTCAAGTAAATATAATGAAACAATTTTCTTCTCTGGTGTTAGTTTCACTTTTCTTTGTGACGATGATGGTTTCATGTGATGATACAAATAGCTACGCAGCCAAGTCCGCTAAAGAAAAGGCATTGATTGCTGATTTTATTAAGCGTAACAACATTAATGTATTATCACAAATACCCATTGATGGTAATTGGAAGGATAATGATTACTTGCTGACAACTAGCGGATTGTATTATCACCAAGTGAGTCCGATTACTAATGGTGATTCAATTGCTATCACATCAAAGAGTCTCTTTTATCCTAGATACGTGGAAAGTACCTTAGACAATCCACAAAAGGTGGAGGCGAGCCACTGGACAGTTACCGACGACCCAAATCCTTTGTCTTTTCAACTCGGTATTGATACAATCAATATGGCTGCGTTTCACATAGCTGCAAGACTTATGAAGTATAATGATGCAGAAGCAATTATAATTGTTCCCTCCAAAATTGGTTTTAAAAACAGTATGGCATACAGTATCCCGTACCAGTACCGGATTAAAATTAAGTTCACTCGGTAAGCCTGTCGTAGAAAGGATAGCACTTGTAATTACAAGTGCTGTGATGTAATATTTTTTATATTCGATGGTTGTGTTGTATGTACACTAGAATAATTTTCTCAATTCTTAGATAAATTCACAAATTAAGTTTTAGATGACATTAATTAAATCGATTTCAGGAATTCGTGGCACCATAGGTGGTGCAGTGGGCGATGGACTCAATCCATTGGATATAGTAAGATTCACAGCTGCCTATGCCACACAAATTAAAACAACAAAAACGACAAGTTCTACCAAAATTGTGGTGGGAAGGGATGCTCGCATTTCAGGCGAGATGGTAAATCAATTGGTCATAGGTACATTGCTAGGGATGGGATTTGATGTTGTTAATATCGGATTGGCCACTACCCCCACTACCGAGCTAGCAGTGACTATGGAGCAAGCAGCTGGTGGGATAATACTGACTGCAAGTCACAACCCGAAACAATGGAATGCACTAAAACTATTGAATGAGAAGGGTGAGTTTCTAAATGCTAAGGAAGGTGAGCAAGTGTTGAAAATTGCTGAGGATGAAAGTTTTCTTTTTGCGGATGTGGATTCGTTGGGTCAGCTTACTGTGGACGAGTCTTATGCCCAAAAGCATATTGATAGCGTATTGGCGCTTAAACTAGTTGATGTGGATGCCATCAGAGCAGCAGGATTCAGTGTAGCTATAGACTGTGTCAATTCAGTTGGTGGTATTGTTTTACCAGCATTGCTAGAAGCATTGGGAGTAAAGAAGATTGAAAAAATATATTGTGAGCCCAATGGCCATTTTCCACATAATCCAGAACCCCTACCCGAACATTTGACTGAAATATCCTCCCTGATGAAGCAAGGAAAAGCAGATGTTGGTTTTGTGGTGGATCCTGATGTGGATCGGTTGGCGGTGATTTGTGAAGATGGAAGCATGTTTGGCGAAGAATATACCTTGGTGTCTGTAGCAGACTATGTACTTCAACATACGCCAGGCAATACGGTCTCCAATTTGAGTTCTACACGTGCGTTGAGCGACGTGACATCTAGCAGGGGAGGTCTTTACACCGCTGCAGCAGTGGGAGAGGTAAACGTGGTTAAAGCCATGAAAGAAACTCATGCTGTGATAGGTGGAGAAGGTAACGGAGGCGTAATTTATCCCGAAAGTCACTATGGAAGGGATGCGCTGGTAGGCATTGCATTGTTTCTGACAAATTTAGCAAAATCAAACATGACCGTTTCGGCATTGAGGAAGTCGTATCCGGAGTATTTTATTTCGAAAAATAAAATTGAATTGACTCCGAATATTGATGTGGATGGTATCCTTACTGTGATAAAAGGGTCTTACAAACAATATGAAGTGAATGACATTGATGGTGTGAAAATTGACTTTCCTACAGGGTGGGTACATCTTCGTAAGTCCAACACCGAACCTATTATTCGCATTTATTCTGAAGCTGGATCGCCAGAACAAGCTGAGGCTTTTGCTCAAGCTATTATTGCTGAAATTAAGCGAATTGCGAATTTGTAAGGACACGCTTTTTCCAAAAAAAATGGAGGCTCAATGTGAAAAAGAGCCTCCATTTTTTTTATTTGTTTTCATCCTTTACAGGGAAAATACCTTGTGGATTTCTGATGGTGTATTTTGTCATGGATTGGTTAGACTCGAATCCGATGCCAGTAATCACGTGGTTGACTTGAGTGATTTTTATAAATTTGTCAGAGTATATTTTTTCTGTCAGTTCATTCCAATACAATTGTTCGGTTTCGAAAAGCTCTCCTTGTAGATTGGTGGCTCTTACCTTGCCTTTTAACTCCCATGTCCTGTCCATTTCGTCATACTTAGCATACATGCTGTGTATGTTGGCATCCACTTTCAGGTTGACATCAAATCGTTCAAGATGTATTCCCTGTGGAAACAGTTGGAATGGTTTTGGCGCTTTGTCATAAATGTACCATTGTGGTGCTGTGATTCTGTAGCGGGTTATGCCAGAATCTGAGATGACTGTGCTCACCTTTATGGCATGAAGACTCGGTATTTTGCTTCTGTCAGTCACCGCACCTATTTTAGCTTTAGGTTCTTCGGAGCAGGATGTGAAGCAGACCAAAGCCAAAAATCCCCATTTGGTAATGCCTAAAATGGTGGAAAGTCTATTCTTAAAACTGGTTTTCAAAACTGTGAAAAACTTATGTAGATGAGTGAAGTGATGATTATAATTTAAGCTTAAAGAACCAAAATTCATTGGTAACCACATTGACGGTGAATTTAAAATAGTCTTCTTGAAGAAGATTCGTTGAGCCCATCTTTCCGTATTCAAATGTAGTGTTTACAATTGATTTCGAGTTTTTTAAAGGAAAACCAAATCCGAATGACAACGTAATGTTCGGTGGAGGCACTAATCCATTTATTCTGTAATACGAGTCCGAAATACTCATACCTGCTCTGTATCTAATTTTTTCTAAGTATTTTCTACTACCAGCATTGGGTATGTATTCGGTGCCGAATGCAATTTTTGAACGATTAGCAAGGCTGTCTGTTATATTGAAAAATTGGGCTTTGCTCCATTGTTGAAGTGAATAATCAAGTGAAAGTGTAAGCTTATTGTCATAAATGTAATTGAGACCCAAACCAAACATTTGAGGTAGCTCAAATCCGCCTGTTGTGGTAACCGTATCGCCTGCTATTTGACTAACAGTGCTATTGTTAAGTGTGCTATTGAGCGATGTTTTACTTTCATAAATTGCTCCTAAAGACAGGTAGTGTTTGGTGGCAATTGTATTAAAATATTGTGCTCCAAATCTAAATCTATAACTGTTTACTGACAATGATTGTTGTCGTTGAGAGGGGTATGCATTGTCGGAATATGAACGTAAACTAACGGAGTTATTAACTTTCCCATACATGTAATATGTGTTTACTCCCAATGAAAGGTGCTTGAACAATAAGCCAGAAAGCCCTAAGTAGATTTGATTGATTCCACCATTGCCAGTATAGTTGGAGCTTGATAGGATGCTGTCTTTCAGACTAGTTGTGGGTGAAAGTTGCTTGACTGAAATGGTGGTGTCCACCGTGTTGATGTTGTAACCAGACACGGAGTAGGGCATTAGTCCGGCACTGAAGCCAGTGTTTTTGAAGAGTGGAAATTGTAGGGTTACATATTCAATGTTCCCATTCCATGTTTTTGCAAATCCATTATTGTTGTTCGAAAATCTGGATTGCTGACCCGATCCCCCAAAGTCAAACATAAATGTCATAGAATCGATTGAACTATAAGAGGCAGGATTCAAATTGTTGATAACCGATTTGTTTCTTCCTCCAATACCTGTTCCTCCCATTGCTCTTTGAGCTCCTGAAGTAAATTCACTGATATTGCCATAGCCAAATCTAGTATAAGGAGAATTGGTGTTGTTTTGTCCGAATGAAAACTGATAGGAGAGTGAAAAAATCAGAATGAGAAGTGGAATTTTATTTTTGTACATTATATTCAAGTATGCGGTTAAGCCCGATTAGCACTAAATTTGATTCTACAAAGATGGGGTTTTTTAACTTTGTATCAAAGTAAAAAATGCTACCCCCTGTTAAAAAAGTTGAAAGTTTTGAATATTTAAGCCTCAGGTGGTCAATGTATCCATCTATTTCAAAGCATACACCATTAATAACACCACATTCTATTGCAGACATTGTATCATCACCCATTATTGGAAGTGTTGTTTTGGGACTTGGGTTCAGTAGTGGCAGTTTTTGAGTGTGTTCATGCAGCGAGGCAAATCTCAGTTTAATGCCGGGTGCAATATTACCTCCTAAATACACACCAGATGCATCAATAAAGTCATAAGTGATGGCAGTTCCAGCATCAACAACCAATAAATCCTGATTGGGGCAGATGTGAGCAGCTCCAATTACCGCTGCTAGTCTATCTTTTCCAAGAGACTCGGGTGTTTTGTAATGATTATCTATAGGTAATGGCGTTTGATGTGTGAGAAAATAGTAGTTCTTAAATTGCTTCACAGTTGTCCATCTGTCGAAATTTTCATTGGTAACCGATGACATAATTAAATTTTCAATCTGAAAGTTGTGACTTAGTTGCTCCAAATCAGAATTGGTAAATTCACGATATGATCTTGCTTCAACAAGTTTATTGTCATGAAATAAACCAATTTTGGTCGAGGAGTTTCCTTGGTCAATGCACAGATTCATGTTCAGATGGATTATGTGGCCTCTCTTACAAAATCATTTTTTCGATAGGAAGAACCAATATTCCCTCTGCCCCTAAAGTTTTAAGCTTGCCGATTACTTCCCAAAATCCTTTTTCATCAATAACAGCATGCAACGAATTCCATCCTTCTTTAGCCAATGGCATGATGGTGGGGCTGTTAATTCCAGGTAAAACTTCTACTATTTTATCTAAATTGGCACTTGGGACATTCATAAGCACATACTTCTTGTCTTCGGCCATTTGTACAGACTCGATTCTGAATAACAATTCTTTCAGAATTGCTTTTTTGTCAGCTGTGAGCGTTGGGTGCGATATCAACACAGCTTCTGATTTCATCAACACTTCTACCTCTTTAAGGTGGTTGGTCACCAACGTGCTTCCCGAACTTACAATGTCAAAGATCCCATCAGCCAAACCTATGCCCGGAGCTATCTCAACCGAACCAGTGATGATGTGTATGTCTGCATTTACATTTTTTTCTTTGAGGTAGTCACCCAGTATTTCGGGGTAGGAAGTTGCTATCACTTTCCCGTTGAACCACGATACGTCTGAATAATCAGCATCTTTAGGGATGGCTAGTGAAAGTCTGCATTTGCTTGTTCCTAGTCGTTTGACGATAACTGCATTTTTTTTCTTTTCTACAAATTCGTTTTCGCCTACTATGCCAATGTCAGCAACTCCATCTGCCACTGTTTGAGGAATGTCGTCGTCACGAAGAAAAAGAACTTCAAGTGGGAAGTTTTTTGCTGTTATAAGCAATAGGCGCTTCCCAGATTCCAGTTTTATGCCAGATTCTGTTAGTAATGACATGGTTTCTTCGAACAATCTGCCTTTGGCTTGTACTGCAATGCGTAACATAATGAGTTTGATTTGTGAGTTTTGATAATTGAAATTTCTAGACAAAGGTACTAAAAATAGTCGGAAAAATATGTGTGTAAATAAAATGAACTTAGTCTGATGTCGATGAGTTGCACAATGCTAGAATATGTTTTTTTTTGTGCAATACACGTCATGTGTGAGAAGAGTAGGCATAAAGAAAGTCCGTTAATCAGATTAACGGACTTCTAAAATGCTAGCAAAGTATTTTGCAATAGCTTTTTCTTACTTAACTACAGCTGTGTCAGCTACAGTAGTGTCTACTGCAGTAGTGTCAACAACAGTAGTGTCAACAGCTGTTGAGTCAGTTGCAGGTGCAGCTGTTTCTGCTTTTTTGCAAGATGCGAAAGCCAAAGCTACTACGAAGAATAAAATTACTTTTTTCATTACTTTTTAAATTTTAAAATTTAACATGTTTGTTTTGCAATTCAAAATCGATACAAAGATACATCTATTTTTTATTTGCCGTTAATAAATTTCGATTTTTTTTTTATTTTTTTTTGATTTGGGGGTTGTTACGACTTTTCCCTTCTACAAACGTTCTGATTTGTTTTTTTATTGTGTCAACCTAAAAAAAAAGTCTGTGTGGATACCCACCAGACTTTTGTTCCGTAAATAAATTTACGTTTCTTCTTACTTAACTACAGCAGTGTCAGTAGCAGTAGTGTCTACAAC
>CANIXM010000010.1 GCA_947471245.1 Paludibacteraceae bacterium
ATCTTCGTTCTTGTTTTTGTATTGCTATCAGAAATTATTTATAATAAAGATGATTATTAACACCAAACCCCTACAAATCCGGCTCTGGGTTTATGGGGCTAAATTATAAACACATGAAATCTTTTGCTTTAAATTGTTTATTGACCTTTAGTTCTGTTTGCACTGTTTTTGGTCAAGCGTCAGATCCGGTATTGATGAAAATAAATGGTAATCCCATCACTAAATCTGAGTTTGAATATATTTACAACAAGAATAATTCAAATAACTCGATGGAGAAAAAAAACTTGCAAGAGTATGTTGATTTATTTGTGAATTTCAAATTGAAAGTAGAAGAGGCTAAATCTCAAGGACTAGACACTACTTCTTCGTTTAAGACTGAATATCTTGGCTATCGCTCAGAGCTAGGCAAGCCTTACTTGACAGATCAAAAAAAAGATGAGCAAATCTTGAAAGAAGCATATAATAGATATTTACAGGATATAAACGTAAGTCATATTCTTGTACGTATTCCTGATCATGCTACACCTGAGGATACTTTGAAAGCCTGGAAAAAAATAAATGAAATTTATAAACGGCTGAAAAAAGAAGATTTTAACAAAGTTGCAATAGAAACTTCTGAAGATCAAGGCGTAAAGGTGAATGAAGGTAATGTGGGTTGGTTCTCGGTATTTGAGACGTCATATTCTTTCGAGTCGGCATGTTATGAAACTCCACTCCATTCTATTTCAAAACCTTTTAGAACTCATGTTGGATTTCACATTGTCAAAGTGAATGAAATAAGACCTTCACAAGGTGAGGTGAAGTTAAGACATATCATGCGTAATCTTAAAAATGGGACAGAGGTTGTTAAGGATGCCGCAATAATTGTTGATTCATTATATAAGAGAATTAAAGCTGGTGATGATTTTTCAACGCTAGCCAAGAATTACTCTCAAGATAATACATCAGCGTCAAATGGCGGAGTGACATCTTGGATCAAAACTGGACAAATGCCTCCTGTGTTTGAAATGAATGCTTTTGGTTTGAAAAATGTTGGGGATTATTCTAAGCCGTTTGAAACGGCTTTTGGATGGCACTTCATACAACTGGTTGAAAAAAGAGGACCAAGGCCATTTTCAGAGATAAAAGACTATTTAATAGGGAAAATAAAAAACAACGAGCGCGGACTTTTAGGACAACGAGCATTACTTGATAGCTTAAGAATTAAATATGACTATAAAGTCGTAAAGCCTAGCGTAGAGGAGTTTTATAAGATATTTAAAAAATTAAATCTGTCTGATTCCACATTTATTGCTCAAGGAAGTAAATTGCATAAACCCCTATTCTCTTTTGCAGGAAAAACAGTTAGCCAAGAAGCATTTTATGATAATATAAGAGAGACCCAAACTGATAAAAGCACTGCCCAAGAAATAATAGATGAAAAATTAAAAACCTATGTTGACAATCAGTTAATTATTTACGAGCAGTCGTTGTTGGATAAAAAGTATCCTGAGTTTAAATTCTTGATGCAGGAATATCATGATGGCATCCTACTTTTTGAAGTCAATAACAAAGAGGTTTGGGATAAATCATCAAGAGATGTTGAAGGGCTGACAAAATATTTCAAGGCAAATATTGACAAGTACGCATGGGATAAACCTCGATTTAAAGGACGAATTATTTATTGCAAAGACAAAGAAACCTTCAAAGCGGCACAGCAATTGGCCACTCAATTTCATGGAGATGTATTGGACAAGTATTTGAAAAATCGCTTGAATGACTCTATCAAATATGTGAAAATAGAGAAAGGCCTTTACGCACAGGGTGAAAGTAAAATGATAGATCATGTAGTTTTCAAACTAAAAGTTGATTACACTCCAGATGAGTCATATCCTTATGTGTTCTCTGATGGTCAAATCCTGAAATCGCTTCCAGAAGAATATACTGATGTAAGAGGAAAGGTAACTTCAGATTATCAAGAGTATTTGGAGAGTGGATGGTTGAAGACCCTGAAAGCCAAATATCCAGTTGAAATAAATCAGGACGTACTCAACACGGTTAAGAAAAATTAAAAATGCTCAACTATTAGAACGCAAAAGTAATAGCTAACAAATAAGCTATTACTTTTGCGTTTAGTTTTTTTTAGACTAAAGACAAACAGTCATTGATTCTTGCCATGAAGAGAATTGTTCTAAATTTCATTATTTTATCCTTACTTCTAACTTCGTGTTCTCACAAAGCTCCTGATGTGAAACGTGTGCCTATACTTGAGGTCGAAGGTAAATTTTTATACCTAGACCAGATTCAGGAAATCATACCACCTAATGTAAATTCGAAAGACAGTCTTCAAATTGCTAATAGGTTCATCAGGTCGTGGGTTACAGATGTATTGATGTATGAAAATGCAAAGCGAAATTCAAGTAATCAGACCGAAATTGAAGATCTGGTAGAAGGTTATAGAAAATCATTGACCATACACCAATATCATCAAAAACTTATTGAACAACGACTTGCTGAGCCTTCTGAGGATGAAATTCGTGCGTTTTACGAGCAATATAGTAGTCAGCTTATACTAAAGGAAAATGTGATAAAAGGCATTCTACTCGTTGTTCCCACTAAAGCCCCCAATATAGGCAATGTGAGAGCATGGGTGCAGTCATGCAATAGTAAGTCATTGGAAAATATTGAAAAATACAGTATTCAAAATGCCATTAGCTATGATTATTTTGGTGACAAATGGATGAACCTCAGTGAAGTACTCAACAAAATTCCTGTTCAAGTGGCTGACTTGGCATCTTTTGTAAGAACTAACCGTTTCGTAGAAAAGACTGATAGTACACAACACTACTTTTTAAGAATTCTTTCATACAATACAGTCGGTCAGGTTGAACCTTATGAGATGGCCAAAGATAGAATTATAAACATCTTGCAAAATAAAAGGAAAGAGGACTTTATCTCTAATTTTGAAACCGAATTGTATGATGATGCTGTGAAGAAAGAAACAGTGACTTTTTTTAAAAAGAAATAGCAGGTTAGGTTTCAACGAGGAACTCAAAATATGAGTTTTGGATCTATAATGTCTCTCTGCTCGGGATTGGATGTAAGCTTTCAAAAATATCTTGTAATTCCCCAATGATGAATATATATTATTTTCTTAATGATAATTTTCGAATGAAAAATTTACTATTTGCTTTGTTACTTGTGCTTTGTTGGACTCCTGCTGTCATATCTGCACAGAGTAATGTTATTGATGAGGTGATTTGGACAGTGGGTGATGAATCCATCTTACGTTCTGAAGTAGAAGAACAGAAGCTAAGAGCACAATACGAAGGTGCGCCTATACAAGGTGACCCTTACTGCGTGATACCAGAGCAAATTGCAATACAAAAATTATACCTACATCAAGCAAGCTTGGATAGCTTGTCGGTGAACGAAACTTCGGTGGTTAATCAAGTCGAATCGCGAATAAATTATTTCATCTCGCAGATTGGTTCAAAAGAGAAAATGGAGGAGTATTTTAAAAAAACGACCTCCGAACTAAGAGAAAGCTTGAGGGAAATGATACGCAACCAGCAGCTGATTCAGCAAATGCAACAGAAATTGGTAGCACATATAAAATCCACTCCTGCCGATGTAAGAAGATATTTCACTCAGCTTTCTTCAGATAGCATTCCAGATGTGCCTGCTCAAGTAGAATTACAATTGATAAGCTTTGAACCACCTGTAGCCATCGAAGAAACGAATCGTATTAAAGAACGGTTGAGAGATTTTACTGAACGAATAAATACTGGATCTTCAGAGTTTTCTACCCTTGCCAGATTATATTCTGAGGATGTAGAAAGTGCCAAAAGAGGTGGGGAACTTGGATTTATGGGGAAAGGTCAGCTGGTGCCTGAGTTCGCCAATGTAGCCTTCAATCTTTCGGATCCCAAAAAGGTGTCACGTATTGTTCAAACTGAATTTGGATACCACATCATTCAATTGGTTGAAAAACGTGGTGACAGGATGAACTGCAGACACATCCTTTTGAAACCAAGAGTGTCTATTGATGAAAAGACCAAAGCATTGCATCTGTTGGATTCAATTTCAAATCTTATACGGAAGTCCGACCTGTCATTTGAAAAGGCAGTGGTTTCTTTTTCGCAAGACAAGAGTTCTTCTATGAATGCTGGTTTGATGCTGAATGAAAAGTCAGGAACTTCAAAATTTGAGTTTCAGGATTTGCCTTCAGAAATTGGTAAAATAGTTTATGAAATGAATGTAGGTGAAGTTTCAAAACCTTTTTTGATGATGAGCGAAAGCACCAATAAAGAAGTAGTGGCGTTGGTAAAACTAAAATCAAAAGTGGAAAGTCACAAAGCTAATTTGCTTGATGATTATTTGATGCTCAAAGGTGTCTATGAAAAGAAGATGAAAGAAGACTTTTTGCAAAAATGGATTGTCAAAAAGCAAAAGGAAACCTACATCAATATCGATCCTCATTGGAGTAAATGTACCTTCCAATACCCAGGATGGGTGAAACAATAATTCACAGTTCATTTTTTAGGCTTCAAGGGTTTTTGAACTCTTGGTCATCCCACTATGATAACTTGTAATTTGCCAAGTAACTGCTTTTATTATAACCATGCCTCTGCCTAGTAACTTAGATACAAAATATTCGACACTGCTATTTTCACTTTTTTTTCTTGTTGCATTGGTTTACTCACAGACTAAGCCCAAACAATTGAGAAAAGAAGTGCTACAAAGTCAAGCACCTGTAACAGCAAAGTCTGCCAAAACACCAACCAAGCAGTCAGTGCCGATTGCCACACCTGCACCTGTAACCACTCCCTTGACTACCAAAGGGGCTACATTGGTCTATTTGGAAAACTCCGAATCACTTAGTTTTGATAAAGTATTGCATCCTGATGTACAGGTACTCAAAGGCAATGTGAGGTTCAAACATGACAACATGCTCATGTATTGTGACTCTGCCTACTTCTATGAAGAAGCCAATTCGCTCGATGCTTTTGGGCATGTCAAAATCAATCAGGCAGATACCCTTTTTGTGTATAGTGATGTGCTCTTTTATGATGGAAACACAAAACTTGCCAGACTTAGGCGAAATGTAAGGATGGAAAACCGAAAAACTGTTCTTACTACTGACAGTCTTAATTACAATCGAGTTGCTAATTTGGCCTATTATTACACGGGTGGTAAAATAGTGGATGACGTCAATGTGTTGACATCCATTTGGGGGCAATATTCGCCTGCAACGAATATGGCGCTGTTTAAAACCAAAGTCCATTTGGTTAATAAGAATTTCACCCTCCAGTCTGATACGCTCAAGTACAATACCAAATCGAAAGTCGCTGACATAGTCGGTAAGTCACACATCATCTACAACAAAGAAACTGACATCTATTCCACTCGTGGATGGTACAATACATCTACCGAACGAATGATGTTGCTGGACAGATCAATGGTCGTTCAGAAAGATGGCAAGACCATGACAGGCGATACCATTTTCTATGATAAAAAAATGAAATATGGCGAAGGATTCTCAAAGGTAGTGCTCAATGACACAGCTCAAAAGTCAACATTGAAAGGGAATTATGTGTCATATCATGAAGTCACTAAACGTGGACTAGCCACCGATTCTGCTCTTATGATTGATTGGTCAAGTAAAGACACTATGCATGTGCATGCAGATACACTCTACACTGCGAAGGATTCTGTCTTTGATACTTTTAAAGGGTTTTCGTATGTCAGATTCTTTAGAAATGATGTGCAAGGCTTGTGTGACTCATTGAGGTATTCTGCCCGTGACTCAGTCCTTAATCTTTATGGACAACCAGTGGTATGGTCTGACAACAATCAGCTGTCGGGTGCATTTATCAAAGTGATTTCAAAAAACAAGAAAGTAGATCGGATACATATCAAAGGCAGTGCCATGGCCATTCAAAATCCAGATTCTATTTATTTCAATCAAGTTTCAGGAAAAGAAATGATTGCTTACATGGATAGTAGCCAGTTAAAGAAAGTATTTGTTAAAGGCAATGCTGAGACCATATATTACCCTCAGGATGAAAAAGATTCGACACTTATTGGGATGAATAAATCAAAAAGCAGCTCAGTAAATATGTTTTTCCAAAAGAAGAAAATTAAACGGGTGTTGCTCACCACTGTGTCTAATGGTACCTTCTCTCCGTTGAGTAAAGTGGCTGAAAAGGATGCCAAATTGAAAAACTATTTTTGGCTCCAAGATGAACGTCCCACCAAAGTGAGCGATGTGTTTATTAAGATAGTGGTGTCCAAACGACCACGGACAGTTTTAGAACCCGATGAATTTGAGGATAGCGCTGAAGCTGCTGTCACGGTCAGCAAACCCACTGTCCTCACTAAAAAGGAAGAAGTGAAGACGCCGCTAGCGAAACCTTCACCTCCCAAACCTAAAAAAAAGAAATTATTTTAAGCGAAGTATTTCTTTTTTAGTAGCAATGCTGCATTCACAAGTGCTATCATTACTGGCACTTCTACCAATGGACCTATCACAGCCGCAAATGCCTCTCCCGAACTAATTCCAAAGATTGCTATTGACACCGCTATTGCAAGTTCAAAGTTGTTGCTCGCTGCGGTAAATGATAGCGTGGTGGTTTGCTCATAAGTAGCCCCCATTTTTCTACTCATGAAAAACGAAACTAGAAACATGATTAGGAAATAGATTAACAATGGAATGGCTATTAGCACCACATCCATTGGAATGGCAATAATATATTCGCCTTTGAGTGAAAACATGACAACTATCGTAAATAACAATGCTATCAGTGTCAATGGTGAAATTTTTGGTATAAAGCGGGTGTGATACCATTCCTTCCCTTTTGCTCGTATTAGTAGGTACCTTGTCAAAAATCCTGAAATAAATGGTATGCCCAGGTATATGAACACACTCTCAGCGATTTGCCCAATAGTGATTTTCGACACCGCATCACTGGTAGGTATGCCGAACCATGCTGGTGCGATGGCAATGAAGAAGTATGCATACACAGAAAAAAACACCACCTGAAAAATACTGTTGAAAGCCACTAGTCCAGCAGCATATTGTGTATCACCTTTAGCAAGGTCATTCCAAACGATAACCATGGCTATACAGCGTGCAAGGCCTATCATAATGATGCCATATACATAGGGCAAATGACTGTTGTTCTCTCCGGGTGAAATTTTAAACAGAAGTACAGCCAATGCAAACATCAATATAGGACCGATGATCCAGTTTTGTGCCAAAGATAGGCTTAGAATTTTTGTGTTGCGGAACACTTCTCCCAGCTCTTCGTATTTGACCTTAGCCAGTGGAGGGTACATCATCACTATCAACCCTATGGCAATCGGTAAATTCGTTGTGCCAGATGAAAGACCGTTCCAAAATGCAGCTGTCTGTGGCAATAACCATCCAGATAAAACGCCAATAGTCATTGCTAAAAAAATCCAAAGTGTGAGATATTGGTCTAGAAATGATAGTTTTTTTGAAGTTTCAGTTGTCATGATTTAAATCATTATACGGGTTTGGTTACGAGTTGCATAAGTGTGAAAAATTTCCAAATTATTTGCAAGCAGAGATTGTGATGCTAAAAATCCCAATTTCGTCCTTTCTGAATTGTAGTAACTCGTTTTCAGTCAAATAGTTTTTTAGTATTTCATCTGGAAGTTCTACTTTTTTTAGCTTATGTATTTTTGTGTTGGTAAACCCAGCTTCGTTAATAAGTTCTAAATACAGATCAATGTTTATTGCGCCTGACACACATCCCGCGTACATTTCAGCATCTTTTCGAAGTTTCTCGGGGAGTTCGCCCTTGATGACCACATCAGACACACAGAAATGTCCCGAGGGTTTTAATACGCGTAACATTTCCGAAAATGCTTTTGATTTATCGGGAACCAGATTGAGCACACAGTTTGATACTATCACATTAAACATTTGATCATCAAATGGCATAGCTTCTATATCGCCCTTTACAAATTCTACATTTGTAAACCCTAATTTGGAGTTGTTTGTACGGGCTTTTTCAAGCATAGCGACTGTAAAATCAAGTCCGGTGACTTTACCTTGTTCGCCCACTATTGCTCTTGCTACAAAGCAGTCATTGCCTGCACCACTGCCCAAGTCCAGAACGCTGTCGCCTGATTTTATGCTAGCAAACTGTGTAGGAATACCACATCCCAAACCCAAGTCTGCTTCAGCATTGTAGCCTTTTAGTGCATCGTAGCTTTCGCTGAATACGGTGTAGTCCACTGATGAGCAACAACCAGTAGCTCCACAACATGAGGTTTCGTTTTGGAGTTTGGATTGCGATGCTATTTCGCCATATTTTTCTTGCACCACAAGTTTTAGTTCGTTCGGATTCATAGTTGTGGCTGTATTTGTTCAACATAGAAATTGTAAAACCCAACTTTTATTTCATCGCGAACTCTAGTAAATTCACTCCATATAAACTCATCTGTTCCCACTGCGTGGCTAGGATCATCAAATCCGATGTGTAAACGGTGCTTTACTTTCCCAATAAATGCGGGACATTCCTCGTTCGCACCTCCACATACGGTGATGACATAATCCCATTCGTCACCTAGGTATTTATCCACTGAGTCGGAGGTGTGCTGACTGATGTCAATCCCAATTTCTTCCATTGCAGCTACCGCTTTGAGGTTCAGTTTGCCAGAGGCTTGTGTGCCAGCTGAGCACACTGTGATGTTTTGATCAAATGATTGTAGGAATCCATGAGCCATTTGGCTTCTACATGAGTTTCCTGTGCAAAGAATAAGTACTTTCATCTGTTTATAATTGTTTTTTAGTTGTCAGATGGAACTCGCACATAAACATCTCCTTGTGTGTCCAAGTTTATTTGTAGTGCTCGTTTCATAATGATGTTTTGCAGTTTATATTTATAGTTTTGATTTCAGAAAAGAAATTTTCAAACAGTTGTACCTTCTCGCTTATGCTAGTTCCACAAAGGCAATAATTGATTTTCAGACCTTCTATTTCACCATGAATTAACCCCATATCCCTCAATTCTTTCAGGTGCTGCGACACGGTGGTTCTGCTTAGTGGAATTGAATCTGAAATATCACCAGAGATACAAGTCTTGGTTTCGGCGAGGTGTTTTAGAATGGCCAGTCTTGCTGGGTGAGATATTACTTTGGCGAAATTGGCCAATTCTTGAAGGTCTGTGTCAAATGCTGTTGCTTTTATCATACACTATGTTTTATGACGCAAACATACGACATAATTAAGAATAATCCAAATAATATTTGAATTATTTTAATTTACAGTTGTCTAATAGCCAAATTTAAGGATGTTTTTTGTGTGGTTAATACACGGTGATTTCATCAACGAATATTGAGTCGTTGTACTGAAAGTGGAGGGTGTATTTGCCTTTGGAGGGAACTTTGATTTTGATGGTTTCGTTGCCAAAACTTTTTACAGTTTTCACGATGATGTTCCAAGCATCGAATACAGACACAATGCACATTGCGTCATGATCTACTAGATTAATAGAGATTTCTTTGTTGGATGTTACATGTACATCAAGGCTTTTGATACTAGCATTTAATCTGTTTACTGTAGAGTCAATTTTCCGTTTTAGTAAAAACTTGGATTTTTCTTTTAGGATATTCGTAGAGTCTGTCATAATTCACTATCAATAAGTAAGAAAAAGAAAATGTTTCCATGTTTTTTTAAGGTAAAACATTAAAACCCTTTAATAATTTGCTTTTGCATTCCTAAGCGTTAATGGTTAATAATCTAATTGTTTACAAAATGTTTATTGGTTCAATAATTTGAAGTCTTGTCATGGTGTTGTCTGACAATGCTTTCATAATAGTAAGTCTCGGTTGGTCTATTTTTTTATTATTCTAAAAAGCACAATAGCTATGTAATATCTAGAAATGCTGTTGTTTTCAGTGTTTATAATTTTTAATGATATCGAAGTCTATAACGTTAAATTTATTTTGCGACTCACTTTACATTTTGCTAATCGATGTTAAATGTTTTGACGTCTCACAAATGTAGTTGCCTGAATACCCTATTCCTACACTAAAAATATGTTATGTAACATAAACAGTCAAAGAATTAAAAATAATTTTGATTTCAATATAATTATGTAGTCTTTGAAAGATTTATATAATGGCACAAATACAATAAGTGGCAATTATTTTAAAAATATAAATTGGATATACAGAAAGTATTTAAAAAAATTCTTACATTTGTTTAATTAAAAATCAATTTAAAATAAATGCAAACTATATGGAATTTATTGTTTCAAGTTCAGACTTACTAAGTCATTTGCAAGCCATTAGTAGGGTTATAAACAGCAAAAACACATTGCCTATTCTCGATAATTTTTTGTTTCATCTTCAAGGCAGTAAATTGACCATGACGGCCTCGGATATCGAAACTACACTGATAACATCCATGGAAGTTGAGTCGGCCAAAGGCGAAGGAAAAGTAGCTGTAGCCTCTAAGTTGTTGGTGGATACACTTCGCGAGTTTTCTGAGCAACCATTGACATTCAGCATCAATGATTCCAATTTGGCTATGGTCATTACATCTCCAAATGGATCATATAATTTTATAGGTCAAAATGGTGATGAATTCCCACGTTTACCACAGTTGGCGGATGACTCTCGCAAATTGGTTTTGCCCGTTACATCTCTTGCTTCAGGTATCTCTAAAACCCTATTTTGTACTGCTGATGATGAATTGAGACCTGTGATGAATGGTATTTTCTTTGATATTGCCCCTGAAAAATTGACTATGGTCGCTACTGATGCTCATAAATTGGTAAGATGTACTACTGCATTTTCTTCTGTTTCGGTGGGTGATGATGAGGAGGCGATTAATTTTATTTTGCCAAAAAAACCGGCTACGTTGCTGAAAAATATTCTTCCTAAAGAAAATGGTGATGTGGAAATTCGCTTTGATAAAAAGAATGCTTATTTCAAATTGTCTAACTACACGATGATATGCCGTCAAGTGGAAGGACGTTTCCCAAATTACAACGCAGTAATTCCATCTTCCAATCCGTACAAAATCATCATAGACAGAGTGACTTTGCAAAATGCACTCAAACGTGTATCCGTTTTCTCTAATCAGGCTAGCAACTTGGTCAAGCTTGCATTTGAAAACAATGAGATTCATATCTCTGCTCAAGACATTGATTTTTCGATATCGGCACAGGAAACTATTAGTTGCCAATTTGAAGGTGATCCAATTAAGATTGGTTTTAAATCATCTTTCTTGATTGAAATTTTGGGTAATATCAATTCTTCCGATATTGTGATGGAAATGACTGATGCTTCTAGGGCTGGTCTAATATTGCCATTTGAGAATGAAAAGGACGAGGAAATATTGATGTTACTTATGCCAATGTTGCTTAACGACTAACCAAACTTATTATAATCAACTTAAAGGTCAAATGTCGATGATGTTTGACCTTTAATTTTAAATCCGCAACAATGAATTTACAACTAAAAAATCCGTTAGTTTTTTTTGATTTAGAAACTACAGGCACTAATATTGTCACTGACCGCATTGTGGAAATAGCTTACCATAAAGTTAGCCCCAACGGACGTGAAGAGACCAAATCCTTGCGCATCAATCCAGAACGACCTATTCCTGCCGAATCATCCGCCATACACGGCATTTACGACGCTGATGTGGCTGATTGTCCTACTTTCAAGCAAGTGGCCAAGGAAATAGTTAAGGACATCGAGGGCTGTGACCTGGCGGGCTATAATTCCAATAGATTTGATATCCCCTTGCTGGCAGAGGAGCTGTTGAGAGCCGATATAGATGTAGATTTAATGAAAAGGAAATTTGTAGATGTACAAGTCATTTTTCATAAAATGGAGCAACGAACACTTTCTGCTGCATATAAGTTTTATTGCGAAAAGGAACTTGTCAATGCACATGGCGCTGAAGCTGACACGATGGCAACCTACGAGGTGCTCAAAGCGCAATTGGGTAAGTATCCAGAGCTAAAAAATGATGTGGAATTTTTATCAAAATTCACCACTCAAAACAATAATGTAGATTTTGCGGGCAGACTGATTTATAACGACAAGGGTGAAGAAGTTATAAATTTTGGGAAGTATAAAGGACAAAAAGTCACAGATGTTCTCAAGACGGACATAGGCTACTACAGCTGGATAATGAGCAGTGATTTTTCATTACATACCAAAAAAGTGCTCACAAACATCAAACTGAGAGATTTTAATAAGTAAAACAAACCCAAATTAGGTATTAAGAATGCTTATAGCTAAGTTTAAAGTCCTATTTTTTTCAAATATCTAGGACTTTAAAGAGGCAGCTTTGCATTCATGTAATCATTCTTACGTTTTTATCAAAACAATTAATGATTATATCAGGCTTAATGAATATGAGCGTGTCCGAGGTGTGAGTAGTATTCCACCATCACATAGATGCCCATTAGAATAAATATTACTGCGGTGATGCGTCTGAACCAGGTTTCAAAAACTTGAATTTTGTCATAGAAACTCCCGATGCCTGAAATGCTATAGGCTAATATCCATGAGATGAGTAGCACAGGTAGGCTTGTGCCAAGTGCAAATATCATTGCGTAAATGAGTCCATAAGATTGGGTGAGTGTGAGTGGTATCAGCCCACCGAAGTATAAAACGCCACTGTAGGGACAAAATGCAAGCGAAAACAGGATGCCGAGTATCAATGACCATTTGGCACTTCCTGACACTGATTTGTTGATGATTCTGTCGCTGAAACTTTCGGACGAGTGATGGTCTGATGTGTGCTTGTGAAATTTGAAAAATTCGAGCATGAACAGTCCACCGATTATAAGAAATGGACCAAGAAGCATCTCACCATACGTTTCAAAAAAGTGCTGAGTAGGCAGCACTGAGCCGCCCAGAAAGAAAACAGCTGCCAAGGTGGTAAATGCTATAATCTTTCCTAATGAGTACATCAGCCCATTTTGGATGATTTGCCTTTTGCTTTGTACGTCTTTACTCAGATATCCAATGGCTGTAACATTGGTGCAAAGTGGACATGGACTGATGGTGGTCATAAGGCCAAGAATAAATGCTGTAAGTGCAGGAATCGTACTACTTTGAAGAATGAAATGTAGAAAATCCATAAATGCTTGTTATTTAGTGTGTATATTTGTGTTGTGGCACGGTCATTGTTCCGATTGTTATCAACTTGTCAACTCGTTTGATTCACATGAACGAGACATGTGATAGTAAAAATTTATTATCTAGATGATGAAACGATTAAGACAAATAAACTTCGACACACAAGGTGATGTTTATGTGCGAGTTGTCCCGTCAAGTGGGGACAAGCTATCTGACAACTAAAAATCAATTATAATCAGATGAAATGGTTAATTTACAAAGTGGTATTTATTATGATAACGTGTGCTTCATTGGTAGCACACGCTCAGAATAATGCACCTTTGTCTAGAACACCTGAACAGGAAGCCGCAAAGCAGACTGAGAAAATGCAGTCCGAGCTTGGGTTGACTACTGAGCAATGTGCCCAAATCTATGACATCAATCTTAGGTATGCTCGCATGCGACAAGTGTCCAACACAAGAACCGAAGCCATGGAACGAATCAAAAATAAGAATGCTGATATCAGACAAGTCCTTAACTTTCATCAACGCATGCTTCTAGACTCCAAACGCTATGGACGAAGTGCCGTGAAGAAAATCATTGAAAGCAAAACAATGACAAGTGCGTCTGCTACCGACACCAAAACCCCATCGAATAACCAACCCGTCGGTGGTCGAAAGCAAACTTCGCCTCCCAGCCCTGAATACCAATTGAAAAATTCCAGTGGTCCTCAAAATGGATCCGAAACCAAGTTGCCGTTCAATGATGAACCAACGAATCAAAAGAAGTAACAATTCATCATCGTAATGCCAAATCCCTATTTTAGTTTTAAGCAATTCACTGTTTTTCATGATCAATGTGCCATGAAAGTAGGTGTTGATGGTGTTCTTATTGGTGCTTGGACGCCAACAGCCACTGCTCAAAGCATACTTGACGTGGGCACTGGCTCAGGATTAATAGCACTTATGCTGGCACAGCGATGTCCTCATGCCACCATACATGCTGTGGATGTGGCCGAAGATGCCATCCGTCAAGCAAACTTCAATGTGCAAAATTCCCCCTGGAGTAATAGAATCTCTTTACACCAATTTGCTTTTCAGGATTTTGTTAAGTCGCACCAGATTAAATACGATTTAATCGTGTCCAATCCGCCCTATTTCGTCAACTCCCTAAAAGCGCCATCAGAAAAGAGAAATCTTGCGAGGCACGCCGACAGTCTGAGTCACCTCGAACTGGTAAAGCTGTCAGCGTCTATTCTCAATCCCAACGGTGTCATAGCTATCATCCTACCACTAGAAGAAGGCCGCCAATGTATTCATGATGCGGCAGAGCTAGGTCTGTATTGCAAAACCGTAGTGGAAGTACATCCCAAACCAAACAATCAAGCAAAACGTCTATTAATAGCGTTTTGCTTGATTAAATGTGAAATGTCAGTGTCGCAATTGTATATTGAAACGGACGTTAGACATCAATATTCTTCTCAGTTTAGTGAGCTTGTCAAGGATTTTTACCTGAAGCTGTAGTTCAAAACCTACAAAAGGGCTTTTACTTTATCAGCAAGTACGGTCTTTTGTGTAGCACCTACTTGTTTGTCGTGTAACTTTCCGTCTTTGAAAAACAAAATAGTTGGAATATTGCGAATGCCATATTCATTAGGCGTGTCCACATTATCGTCCACGTTCATTTTCCCAATTTGAACCTGACCCTCATATTCCTTAGCCAGTTCTTCTACCAATGGACCTACCATGCGACATGGTCCGCACCATTCAGCCCAAAAGTCAATCACCACTGGTTTGCCGCTATTGATAATTTCTTTGATGTTTTCATCTGTAAATTCTAATGCCATAATTTTAAGTTTTTTAGTAGGTTGTGTTATCTTTTTATCCTAAGTTAGTTGAAGGAATTAATGCCACAAGCTTTATTTCTAAATGTAAGATGGTTGACCATGTGGCTTTATGACTAAATCCTTGTAGTTACTTAGAACAGTCAGTGACTATAAATGTTTATGAATGAGCAAATAGATTTTATCAATTCAATTCACTTTGAATTCCTTAACGATGTCCTCTTCTTTGGCTTTTTTTAGAAAATGGTAAAAATCTTTTGTCATTTGAAAGCGGTGTTGGCGTGAAAACAGCTTCACCTTGTGTGTGGTGTGTAAATCATCCAACAGCTGGATGTACAGGTTTATTGACCCTCTA
>CANIXM010000011.1 GCA_947471245.1 Paludibacteraceae bacterium
ATAAAACCCCCTGTTGCTTCGGCAGATAGTTCCGGAGAACCTGTTTTGAAAATCAGCAAATTGTCTATCATACTACTAGGAATAGCATCAAAGGAGAAAGCCTTTACGTCTGTCTCACTACTTGGCGTAGCAGCATTATTGAGCCACACATTGTTATAACGTTGGTTCAATCCACGTACAACAATAAAGCGATTATCTTGGATAGTAACACCAGGAACTCTTTTTACAACTTCAG
The DNA here is from genome assembly GCA_947471245.1 of Paludibacteraceae bacterium. GTDB lineage: Bacteria > Bacteroidota > Bacteroidia > Bacteroidales > Paludibacteraceae > Paludibacter. Next base: position 236 of record CANIXM010000011.1, read on the forward strand.
AAGCATCACGGTCAAGTGTTTTACCAATTTGCTGAGACGAGATACCATTCACAACTTGAAGGGAAGTACGTACCGACTTAATCATTGACAATTCGGTATCTGTCTTTTTCTGACCAATAACCGTTACTCCACCCAGAGCCAAGCTGGCTTCCTCTAGTTTGATGGTGACCAATGTAGGCTCGTCTTTTTTGACTGTCACTTCTACGCGTTGTGGTTTGTATGATACATAGCTCACTACAAGGGTGTATTTTCCTGTTGCTATTGATGGAAATTCAAAGTTACCATCTACGTCAACTATGGTGCCTTTTTTAGTACCTTCTATAGCTACAGTTGCTCCTGTAAGTGGGTCGTTGTTATTTGCATCTGTAACCTGCCCTTTTATCGATTGTTGAGCAAAAATAAGTTGCGAAATGAATAACAGGGAGATGGTGAAAGCGCTTTTAAATAAATTGATTTTCATTTTGTTGGGTTGTTTTGATACAGATTCAAAATTTTGTACGAAAAACTGTTTCTTATGGGTGTTTTTCGATGGCAAAATTACCCTTTTCCTATTTCGAAAAGAATACAAGTATGTTACAAAATGATTACAAATTACAGCAGAGCTTGCTTTGAAGATTCAGGCAAGTTATAGTTGTTATGCTTTGGAAAAAACTGAAAAGGTAGGGGTGATTGTGCTTTAGGAGGAGTGTATGTGTATGAATATCAGTCGATATTGATAACGCCTTGGTTAATCAATTCCGTGATTTGGTTGCGAATCTCCACTGATTTATACACGTTTTGTGCATTGGAAGCAACTGAAATGGTAATATGGCCTGACTTATGTATGGCTGGGGAAACAAAATCGCACAACATCGGTGCATCGCATACGCTGGTAAGAATGCCTAATTGTTCAGCATCAGCTTTTATTTGCTCATTCAATTCATGTTCACCTGTGCATACATAGACTAGAAAATATCCTTCAAGGTCCGATGGATGGTAGGTTTTTTCTATGAATGAAAATGGTAACGACTTAATTTCTTCTGTAAATTCAGGAGCAATCACTGTCACGTTTTGAGCAAACCGAGCAATGATTTGACCCTTGTGGGTGGCCACTTTCCCACCACCAATAAGGAGGATTTTCTTATTGGTGATGTTAATGGATATGGGAAGAAAAAGTAAATCTTCTCGCTTCATGTTGTTGTAGTTAAAAAATGAATAGTGTGTGCTGTGCCTCTGTATCAAATACCTTCAGCGGCACTAGGGTTGAGGTAATTGTTTCGTAGAACAAAATCACCAAAATGTTCATTCAACTGTCGGTTATTAGCGTAGTCTTTCAGAATCGGTTTCAAAGTGGAAAGAATTAGCTCCTCATTCAGTGTTTCTTTGTAAAGTTTATTCAGACGATTGCCTGTGAAACTTGCTCCAAGATACAGATTGTACACCCCAGGTGCTTTCCCTATTAATCCAATTTCAGCCAGTGGTGCTCTACCGCATCCATTAGGGCATCCAGTCATTCTGATGCTTATGGGTGTGTCAAGTAGATTGTATTCTTTCAGTATATCTTCAATTTTATCTATAAAAGATGGTAAATACCTTTCAGCTTCGGCAAATGCTAGTCCACAGAGTGGCAAAGCAGCACAAGCAATGGAGTTTTGTCTAAGTTGAGATATGGAGTTTCCGTCAATTACGCTGTATTGCTTCAGTATTGCTTCAATTGCCGGTTTTGTACTGTCTGAGATCTGAGCTATTACTAAGTTCTGATTACCCGTAAGAATAAAAGTGCCGGTATGAATTTTGGCTATTTCACGAACAGCGGTTTTAGCCAAATAGCCTTTTTTGTCAGTCAATTTGCCACCTTCCACGAACAGACCATAATGCCACAGTCCATCTTCGCTTTTAGTCCATCCATATTTGTCTCCCAATGTTTCAAATGTATATTCTTTTGCTGGTTGGAGTTCGATTCCTTTGGTTTTTTTCAGTTCTTGCTTAAAGAAATCAAGCCCCAGTCTATCGATTGTATATTTCATCCTGGCGTATTTTCGCTCGGAACGATTACCATGGTCACGTTGGAATATTAGTACCGCCTCAGCGACTTCTACTAGTTGCTCTTTGGGAAAAAAACCAACTACATCTGCCACTCTTGCAAAAGTAGCTGAATTACCAAAAGTAAATGCCATACCTCCTCCAACAGTAAGATTGTAACCCGTTAATTTTCCGTTTTCAACAATAGCAATAAACCCTAGATCATTAGAAAGCACATCAGTATCATTACGAGGTGGAACCGCTATAGCGGTTTTAAACTTACGAGGCAGGTAGTGTTTTCCATACAATGGTTCTTCCTCTTTCTCGCCACCTTCTACCAGTTTTCCATCCAACCATATTTCATGGTAAGCATTAGTTTGTGGTGTAAGGTGTGTAGATATTCGCTTGGCATCTTCCACAACTTCGGCATGTATGGGCGACTCAAATGGGTTGGCAGAGCACATCACATTTCGATTCACATCACCACATGCAGCTATCGTATCTAAGAGCGTGTCATTGATTTTTTTGATGGTGGTTTTGAGGTTCCGTTTCAGCACCCCGTGCAATTGAAAAGCTTGACGGGTGGTGATTTTAATTTCCTGATCGGCATAGGTGTCTGCTAATTTGTCCATATCCAACCACTGTTGTGGGGTGGTCACTCCACCAGGCACTCTAACCCTGATTAAAAAACTATAAAGTGGTTCCAGTTTTTGACGTTTTCGTTCATCCTCTAAGTCGCGATCATATTGTTGGTAGGTGCCATGAAACTTAATCAAGAACTGATCTTCCTCACGCAATGCTCCAGTGAGTGGATCATTGAGGCTCTCGATGATAGTGCCACGTAGGTAGTTGCTGTTGGCTTTTGCTGCTTCGTTTGCCGATGGTTGTAGTTTAATTTTATCTTCCATTGTTATTTTACTTTTTATCACAAATTCATTCAAACAGTTCTTAATTTAATACACATCTAGTTGTAACCTTTTCTCTTGTTGAAGGTTGTCCACGTATTTTGTGGCTTCTTCTTTGGAAAGAGAAGCTTCTTTTTCTACGATTTCAACGAGTGCTTTTTCCACGTCAGCAGCCATGTATTTCATGTCTCCACAAATGTAAAAGTGTGCACCCTCTTCCAACCATTGATAAACTTCTGACGCATTCTCCAAAAGCCGATGTTGAACATACTTTTTGTCATCACCGTCACGTGAGAAGGCTACATCCATTTTTGTCAGAGTGCCATTTTTGATGAAATCTTGCCATTCTGTTTGGTAAAAGAACTCAGTTTCAAAATTTCTATTGCCAAAGAATAGCCATGATTTTCCTGAATTAACTAGTTCTTCGCGATGCTGTACGAATGCTCTATAGGGTGCTATTCCAGTCCCAGCACCGACCATTATGATAGGTGTCTGATTGTTTTCGGGTAATCGAAATCCTGGATTTGATTCTATAAAAATGGATACCTCTTCATTTTCCACTTCAACCTCTGATAGGAACGATGAACACGTGCCTTTTTTAGCTCTTCCAGCATTTTCGTATTCAACTACACCTACAGTAAGATGTAACTCACCTGGGCATGCCAGCGGGCTAGAAGATATAGAATAATAACGTGGTTGTAATGGTTTTAAGAATTTGATAAGGTCTTCGGCATTTACTTTGGTGGGGAAGTCTGTCAGTAAATCCACGACATCTCTTCCATGTAAATATTTTTGAAGTTTTTCTGGGTTTTCTATTAGTTTTTTCAGTTTTGGATTGGGACAGTAGATGAAGTATTTGCCCACAACATCTTTTGTGATTTTCGAGAGTTCGTATTCGCTGTACAATGCCTCGCGGAGTGAAATTCTTTTTCCATTCGTTTCCACTAAAGTGTCTCCACTGAGTGCAGAGGTCTGTAGCACCTCATTGATAAGTTCCACTGAGTTGACCGGTATCACACCAGCCGAATCACCAGGCTGATATTCGAGCGCTTTGTCAGTGCTAAGTTCGATGTGTATTGTTTTTCTATCCGAACCTTTCCCATTTAGATTTATTTTCTCCAATACAGGAGCTTTGAATGGGTTCTTTTTTGAATATCTTACCGTTTCCACCGATTTATTTGCAGGTTTTGCATTGGCTATCATTGTGAATTGTGGTGTTGGCTTAGATGCTGTAATTTCTGGGCCACTGAAAGCTGATAGCGTGTCTTTGATCCACTTGTCTGCTTGCTCCTCAAAATCTACATCACACTCTGCACGCTGAACCAGACGCTTACCACCTAGTTTTTCCAATTGATTATCAAAGTCAACGCCAGCTTTACAGAAATGATAGTAGGTAGAATCACCAAGAGCCAAAACGGCGAAAGTAGTGTTTTCAAGTTTAGGAGCTCGTTTGCTGTATATGAATTCATGCAGTTCTCTAGCAGCAAAAGGCGGTACACCATCACCATGAGTAGACACGATGACTACTAGATTTTTTTCGTTTTGAAGATCACGTGTTTTGTATGAAGCAGCACTTTGCAAATTTACTTTAAAGCCTTTCTCTTTGGCTATTTCTTCCATTTTTTTTGCCAACATTTCACCATTTCCTGTGCGTGAACCGTAGATGATGGTGAGTGCTTTAGTCGATGATTTGTCAGTATTGTTTATAATGTCAGTTTGCTGTTCAGTTTGTATTGCATTACTTTCGGTGTTTGTATATGTCGATTGGGAAGTTGCACCAGCTAGATAGCCCGATGACCAAATAATTTGGTCACGATTAAGTCCTGAAACTAATGAGGTGAGTTGTTGAAATTGGTCGTCAGTAAGTGGTGATCCTAGGTTTGTAATCATGATGTGTTGTGTTAGAAAGTCAATTATGAAAGTGGGTTAGTCATTGACTAAACAAGCAATGTCTAAAATAGTTGTGTGCTTATTGCTAATATCGTCTTAGATTTCAAATTCTGTAGTGGGTTTTGATTCTCCAATGTTTATTTTATCCCATATTTTGTCATGTAAGAATTTAAATACGATTCTAGTTATGGCTTCAGCAAAAGTTATGGTTAAGGATATATGTGCGTCTTTTGTGATAAGAAGTGTAACAGCAAAGGTTATTGCTGCCTCAGTAATGTACCATGTGATGTGCTTAGCTTTGATGTGCTTGATAACTTTCTGATTCATTTGCTTTTTAGTTTTATATTTAATTGCATATAGACCTATGCTTTTGTTATGTTGAATAATGCAAAGATAGCTGTTGTCAATATACAATAAAATACACCACCAACGGTAATTTTCTACCATAAATGTGGTATGTACAACCATGCTGTTTATAAACAAACAAAGGGTCGCAAAGTTAAATTTCTTCACGACCCTTGTTTGTAATTTGAGAACATTATTATTCGCTAACCTCAACTTTTAAAATTTTGTCACCTTGGCGGATATCATCAACTACTTCTACTCCTTCCACCACTTTGCCAAAGCAAGTGTGTTTACGATCCAAGTGTGACGTGTTGGCTCTGCTGTGGCAGATAAAGAATTGCGAACCACCAGTGTTAGGTCCTGCGTGTGCCATGGAAAGTACACCTTTGTCATGATATTGATTGTCACCTGTTAGTTCACATTGTATTTTGTAACCTGGTCCACCAGCACCTGTGCCATCAGGACATCCGCCTTGAATCACAAAATTGGGAATCACACGGTGAAATGTCAATCCATCATAAAAGCCACTTTTAGCCAATTTTATAAAGTTATCTACTGTGTTGGGAGCATCGTTTTCATAAAACTCCACCTTCATTTCTCCTTTTTCGGTAATGATTTTTGCCGTTTTCATTTTCTATTGATTTTGAATGTTATGTGCATTTTCTGCGTTACAAAGTTCGTAATGTTTTTCCGCTTTTCCAAATATACACAAGAATTAATGAGTTGTATGGTTTTTTAGTACTTTTTTATTGGGTTCTATTGGGTAAATCCAAAGATGAAATCAAACCACAAAAGGCACAAAAGATTGATTTACTACACAGAGGGCACATCAAGAAACCAGGTCATTAAACTGAAAGGACACATAGTTTGCCTTTCGGCAAATGGCTGGTATGACTAGAGATAATTCAACCATATAGGTACAGGAACAAAATTGAAAAATCAAAATTGAAAATTGTAGAGACGTCGCATGCATGTTATGATAAGATATTTTTTTGAACTCAAAGTCAAATATTTCGCAGCAAATATCGCCGAAGGCAAATATCGCGTAGCACTTATCGCCGAAGGCAAATATCACGAAGTAACTATCGCCGAAGGCAACTATCGCGCAGCAAATATCACCAAAGGTAAATATCGCCGTAGGCTAATATCGCGCAGCTCTTATCGCCGTAGGCAACTATCGCGCAGCTCTTATCGCCGAAGGCAAATATCGCCGAAGGCAACTATCACGAAGTAACTATCGCCGAAGGCAAATGTCGCCGTAGGCAAATTCTTTCACCCCAAAAACATAGCAGCATGTATAGCCACGATATTCTCTCCGAAATAAGTAGTCTGTGGGTCATTGGAAAGGACAAAGGCTTTGCGTACAGGTTTGTCCAATATGGCTTCTAGCCCTATTAGGTGCTTTGCGTCAGTTTTCGAAACTTTGGAAGTCATCTTAATCTCAAATGCCAAATAGTGATCCGAAAACTCCATCAACAGGTCTACCTCTTTGCCGTCGTGCGTACGAAGAAAGAAGAACCGAACATCAATTTGCGAGTTTTTGGCTTGTTTGTACAATTCTGAGATAATGGCACTTTCATATTCATTGCCTGTCATGCCACCTCGTTTGCCAATAACGGCCTGTAGCACCCCATGGTCTAAGTAGTGATATTTGGGCGTTTTTATCAATCGCTTGTTGTGATTGCGAGACCATGCTTGAAGCTCAATGCCCTGATAGCTAATCTCAAAATACTTAATATAGCGTTGCACAGTCTTGATATTAATGCCTAGCATATTGCCAATACTTGACGCATTGATCAGATTAGCTGTGTTGATAGCCAAGTATTTTTGCAGTTCGATAAATGAATCCAGATCCCTGAACGACGCCAAATCTCTGATGTCTCTTTCCAAATAAGTGCGTACATAGTTTTTCAACCATTCATACTTTTCATCCATGGTTTCACCACCGCTTACTGCTGGATAGCCTCCTATTTGCAAGTAATAATCATAGGCTTGGAGCTTCTGAGCCATTCGTTTGTCCAGCAGAAATGATGGCAAGTAATCTATCTGACTGTTGTTTTGAATCTCTTTGACGTATAAAGATTCTGCGATTTCGTCATCCCAACTTTGGGTTTGCAATTCGGGGAGTGTCATAGGGAAAATTTCCAAGATGGTGCATCTTCCTGCCAGCGTCTCGCGTACTTTTTCCATCAACAGTAGTTGGCTTGAACCAAGAAGCACATATCGGGTGTCTTCCCATTGGTCATAGGTGGCTTTGATGCTTTCAATGATGGATGCTTCTTTTTGAACTTCATCGAGTATGGCTTTGGGATAGAGACTTTTCCATTGCTGTGCATTCAAGCTCAGGAAAGTACTGCGAGTTACAGGATCTTCTATGGACAGGTATTCATAGTCCGAAAACAGCTGTTTGACCAAGGTAGTTTTACCTGTCTGACGTGCTCCTGTGAGAACTATTATTCTTCCAAAGCGACTTAAGCTTTTCTGCTTTACAATCTTAGACATTAACCTGTTTCTCATATTTCCTGGTTTTATACTTTGGACTTACCGAGTGCAAATATACGAAACAATTTTACAAATTACATAATTTACGCCGAATTATGGAGTTGTATTCCATAATTTACGCCAAAATGTGGAATTGTATTCCATATTTTACGCCAAATAACGCAGATAAATGCATGAGTCTAAGCAAAATATTAGAAAACTGGTAACTTGTTAGTTTCTATTTGCATTTATAGACTTAACCACAAAAGTTCTGGGTAGCGTTGAAAACTCGAATAAAATGTCAGATAACTATGCAAATTGTAGCGCTGGTTATTTCCCGTAGGGAAATGATATTAATAGAAATATTGAGGACGTTGGCAGATTCCCCGTAGGGGATAGACTCCTGATTAGCAAACATTAATCCCCTACGGGGAATGAATCAAGATAATTATTTTCTCTATTAATATATATTCCCTACGGGAAATTAATCACTTATAAAGAGTTATATAGGAGACTAGCAGTAGAGACGCGTGGTTAGACAAAAATTACTTTTGTGCCTTTAGGGTTAAATGTTTGCGATTTTTTTTTGCTGTAAATCAACTATATACTAGCCCGTTGTCACACCCATGGGTGTAGAGATGAGAAGCAAAACATGTGCCCTGTAGGTGATTTCAGACCTAACAGTTTTCAAAACTGTTAGGTCTAGATGTAATAGGTACTCTCCGTATTTTTTACAGGCTCCACTACCATTCCATTTTATCGTCATGCCAACCAGAGACCGGCTTCTAGCACGACGAAGTTTGGAAACTTCGCCAAACAACCCGCGCTAAAATATATTACACTCTTCGAAGGGCGCACTCCGTCAGTGTTTACAGGTGGAGCCGTCTACTCGATTATGCACAGTTTTTCTCATTAGTCATTTGTTTTATTCAATGGTTCTGTCAAAAAATATCCTTCAAAAAAGCCTTTGTTCACTGAAGCACTATATTTTTCTCCAATCGAGAAAGTTTCGTATTTTCTTCGTCTTACTTTATTTTTTAAATTTCCATAATTTGAGTTAAAAACGATATAATAATCAGTTGCTTTTCCGTGTGAAATATTCTTGTCTATGACTACCAACTCAATCTTTTCTACAGTATTGCCTTTTAACCAATAATTGAGATTCATTCTTAACCCCATTTCTAATAAAAAGCTAAAAAGAATTGACATAATTACAAGTCCAATGATTGAAAATGCTTTCTTAACTTTAGATATTGGTAAGTCTATGTCTATTTTGTCAAGTCTTATGAGAATAATGATTGAAACTATGTGGGTAATAGATAATAAAATTATAGCCGTAAAATTTACACTAAATCCTTTGTCAAGGTAAATATCGTCTAATGTGAAAAGCCCAATGATTAATAAAGTAACTGCACATAGAAATGGTAGTGTTAAAATAATTCCTGAAACCTTTTGTCTTCTAGTTGCATTTTTACCTTTCATATTATAAATTCAGTTTTGAGTTGTCGCTTTAAAATTGTGTCTAACATTAATATACCCCTGACAAAATCAACCTTTATCATACTAATAACGGTGGATACCGCTGATAATTGTCAGTAGCTATTTTCAACAAAGGTATTAATTTATTTTACAGTTCCTCAAAAGGGCTACTTGTTTTGTTCCTCGTAGCGTATCTTGTTTAGATGTTCTGCGTATAGCTCCATCCGAAGTCGAGCTAAAAGAGTCTTTCCCGCTGGCTGACAGAAAAGATTCAGCTTTCCATATTCGAAGCAAATATACTCTTTTTTTAACAGCAAAAGACACAATCTCTTGTGCCTTTTGTGGTTGATTTTGCCATTCCAATGATAACCCTTTGGTGGAAAATCATCAGCTGACTTTCTCCAAAAATTTCCAGCCTTCTTCCCAATGTCCTAGGCCAGACTGGTCGTTGATGTGTCCTGCAGGACCGATGTTGACAAAGTCGCTTCCCCAGCTTTGTGCAAAGTACTGTGAGCGGTCAAGGCTTGCCCATGGGTCGTTGCTGCTGGCTACTACGATGGATTTAAAGCCCAGCTGTTCGGTGGGATATTTATCCAGATGAGCAAATTCCAGCAGTCCGTCTCTGCTCTCCAAATCGGCTGGGGCAACCAGCATAGCACCTTTGATTTGCTTTTTGTATTTGCTGGCCCATTTGGCTATGGTGGGGCAACCCATGCTATGTCCTACAAGGACTACTGTGGAGGGGTCGTATCCAGAAATAGTTTTCTCAATATTGTCTGCCCATTCCTCTAGGTTGGGATGGTTCCAGTCACGTTGGTTGATGCGTTTGAAGTTGTTGCCGCCAGTGCGTTCAAATATGGTTTGCCAGTGGTTTTCGCCTGAGCCATACAAGCCAGGCACGATGAAGTAGTGTGTCATAACTCAAAGATTGAAAGTGAGTAACCGTTTGTATTTACTTATGCAAATATCGGGAATTTCACACCTCATTACAATCCTTTATTGAAGGTATTTTGCATCACCACTTTATGGTATGGAAATAAGGAAGCTTGCCTTTGTCCTAGATGTTTAAAGCATCGAGATTCGCTTTGTTGATGATGTTTTTACCACCAGTAGCATAGAGTGTCTCAAGTCTATCGGCATAGCGTTCCACAACTTTGTTTCTCATCACTTTCATGGTGCTGTTTACCAGTCCATTTTGCTCAGTCATAGGTTCGGAAAGTATTGCTATTCCTGCTGGCAACCATCGCTCGGGATACATACCATCATATTTGCCACCTTTTTTGAATTGGTTGATATCTTGTTGTATCATTTCCAGTGCCAGATGCTTGCTTTCTTGGGAATTGAGATCAATGTTTGGTTTTTTTCGCAAGATGTAACGTTTCAAGGCATCTGTATTGGGTACTACCATCGCCACTGTGAATGGGTTTTGATTGTTGTGAAGAATGACTTGGTCTATATGGTTACAGTGTTCAACAATCGATTCCTCTATGCCTTCTGGGCTGTATTTTTCTCCATCACTGGATATTAACAGACTTTTAAATCGACCAATGACATAAAGATATTTGTCCTCGTCCATATATCCCATATCGCCAGTGTGTAGCCATCCTTCCTTGAGAACTTCGTTAGTGGCTTTCTCATTTTTGTAATATCCAGCCATGATGTTTTCACCTTTAACAATGATTTCGCCCGTTTGACAAAATCCTAGTCCATGACCCTCTGCGTCGCAAATTTTAAAAGAAAGGTTTTTTACCAATGTTCCTGATGTGCCAAGTTTATGCTTCTTTTTATTGTTGGACGAAATGATGGGAGTAGCTTCAGAAAGTCCATAACCTTGAAACATGGGGATGCCTATGGCGTAATAATACCGCTGCAAATCAATATCAAGGTAAGCACCGCCTCCGATGAAAAACTCTAGTTGTCCGCCAAAGTTTTCTCTAATTTTACTGAAAATGATTTTGTCAAACCAATCCAAAAGTGGTTTTTGAAGCAATCCTAAAATGGATTCGCCTTTGTTGTGTCCTTCTTTGTTGTAGGCATAGGAAATTTTCAATCCTATTTTATACAGACGGTAGGCTGTTTTGCCTTGAGCTTTGATAGCCGTGTCAATGTTTTTCTTGAAGCTTTTTGCCAGTGCAGGCACGCTTAAAAGTATGTTGGGTTTAAATTCTTTGATGTTGATAGGGATGTTTTTCAATGTTTCTACACTTGTTTTCCCACTTTGAACAGTAGCTACACTGGCACCTGCTGACATAAAGCTGTAAAAACCAGCCACATGAGCAAAGCAGTGATCCAATGGTAGAATAATCAATGTGCGGTATGAAGGTGTGATTTTCACCAGTCCCAGTGCTTGTTCCACATTGGCAGTGTAGTTGCGGTGAGTGAGCATCACCCCTTTGGGATCGGCGGTGGTGCCTGATGTATAACAGATAGTGGCTAAGTCATCAGGTAGAATTTTAGTCGCAGTGTCTTCCACCAAACCATGGTTGACGCTCAGCACGGCTTGACCCAATTCCAATAATTCTTTCCATGACATTTCTTTGTCCATGTATTCGGTTTGTTCGTCAAATATGATGACTTTTTCCAACAATGGAAGTTCATTGTAAATGGCTCGTATTTTTTTTAGCTGTCCACCCGACACGAAAATAAATTTGGATTCGGAGTGGTTTAGCCTGAATGCTAAGTCATTGCTTTCCTCCAGTTTTACTGATAGTGGTACATTTACTGCGCCGGTATGTAAAATGGCAAGCTCACTAATGATCCAAGCATTTCTCCCTTCGGATAGAAGGGCAATCTTATCATACTGTTTAACACCTATTTTGATAAGTCCTGCAGTGCCTTGGTGTACTAGTTCCTTGGTGCGCAGATAGGTTGTTGATTTATATTCAGTAGTCTCTTTTTCCCACAGAAAAGGGTTGTTGGCATAAAACTTTATGCTGGAATTGAAAAGGTCTATGATGGTAGGTCTCATTTTTCGGTTAAAATTTAATTTTAAGAAATATGATTTTTAAATGCACGTAAAGTTAGTTTAAAATTCAGTGAAATTCAATGAAAATGCAGGTTAAATTTTTTGTAAACAAAATGCAGTTGTGGAGTTGTAATAATAAAAAAACCAACCCCAAACTTTTCAAGTTCAAGATTGGTTTTTGGTCACCTAAGGTCGTCAATGCAGGTCACTGCACTTGATTTTTGTATTTATCATTTTTTGGATCCAATCGGATTGCTTCTTGGAATGCCATGGTTGCATCCTTTTGTCGGTTAGAAAGTGCAAGTATTACCCCATAATTGTAATAGGCTTTAGCTCTGGCAGTGGGCGAAAGTGTATCCAATGTTGTCATTTCGCTTAGCAGATTTGCACTTTGTTCCATTTGACCTTGCTTGAGAAGATGAATAGCTGTGTTCAGCTTTTTTAGTTTTCCATCTTTTTCAAATTTCACAGCCACCGTTTCGGTGTATGGAGCTACTGCATGCATAAATTGCTGAGTTACTTCCAGAAGGGCTTGGTGATATAGTGCGGATTTGTTGATTGTCAATAATGCCTGACTCGGACTCGTTATCTTTTGAGTTTTTACACAGTTTATTGTTTTAGAATACAGCACTTTACCAGTTTTACTGTCTGCCATTTTGAAGTTTACACCATAGGTATAATGTCCACTTTTTTCGAATGTGGTTACCGTGTTCCCTTTCGGGTAGGTAAAGATGTTTTTCTTTTCAACATCCTCCGAATATTCATTCGTGATAATTTTTGCCGACAGTAACACCATATTATTCTTTGTCTGCAAGCCAGAGCTAGCATCTGTCTGATATTTCTGCTCTTGCTGCATGTTCAGTGCCGATAAATCTACCACTTCCAATGAGTTGAGCGCAGCCAGTTTGTTCGTCAGTTCCATGCCCAAATCCAAGGTGTGTTTGGTGTTCGTTTCCCCATTTTGATGCATTACTTCTGTTATTGCAAACTGTTGTTGCTTTTCCAGCTGACATTCAGGTGTCCGATTTACAGTGATTTGAATTGCATTTGAGCAACTCCACAATTGAATACTATTCGCTACAATAAAAGCTGCTGCTAGGATAAATTTTATGTTTTTCATAATTGTCGTTCTTTAGAGTTAATAAATTGTTTAGCTGCATAAAAATTCATTCCTCTATCTTAGACCTCCATATTATGTTTTTGATTTGTTATTTGTCAAAAAAAGCTCACAATTCCTGTTGTCAGATCGTGATATCCTCCCACAATTTTAACCTTCCCCTCTTGTTCTAGTTGAGCCACTATTTCACTTTCTGTTCGGATGCGTTGAATGGTGACCTGTATGTTTTCTTTGGCTACTTTGTTGACAAACGAAAAGTTTTCCCCAGTTCTATTTCCAGTTTCGGTTTTTTCATTCAATATTGCTGGCTTTACTTTTTCTAACAAGGATGATAGATTGTACGCCTATCGAAGTTGCATGATTTAAATTTAGGTGTTTTGAACAATTAAAAAGTAAATGGGCATGCCCACTGTGATATTTATCGGAAAAGTTACTGCTAAAGCCATGGGGATAAACAATCCCGGGTTTGCTTGAGGGACTGAAATTTTCATGGCTGCTGGCACGGCAATGTAAGAAGCACTGGCAGCCAAAATTGCAAACATAAATCGATTGGAAATGTCGTGTGTGACAATTGAACTTGCCATAGCTATAATGCTTCCATTGATTATAGGAATGATAATCGCAAAAACCACAGGAAACCATCCATAGGTGAAAAAGGATTTAAGTTTTTTGCCACTCGATACGCCCATGTCTAAAAGGAATATGGCCAGAAATCCTTTGAAAAGGTCATTTGTGAATGGTTTTATACCCTCTGCATGTTTAGCATTTGCTAGGTAGCCTATAATCAGACTGCCTATAATTAGCAATACACTTCCATTTGTTAATGAGTGAATAATAACACTTCGAGTATTAATAATTTCCGTTTTTTCTTTATTAAAGGTTGATATTAGTATCAATCCAATTATTATAGAAGGAGATTCCATTAAGGCCATTATAGCTACCATGTGGCCATCAAGTTGCAATTGTTGCGACTCCAAATAAGAGACTGCTGTTACAAATGTTACAGCACTCACCGAACCATAAGCAGCCGCAATAGCCCCAGCGTCATAGATGTTTAATTTACGTTTTAAAATAAAAAATGTATACGCAGGAATTAATGAAGCAATGCTAATGCCAAAAAGCATTGACCACCCAATTTCACTAGTAAATGCTTCGTGAGACAATTCTTGCCCTCCTTTAAATCCAATAGCAAACAATAGGTAGAGTGATATAAATTTTGAAGAGTTGGACGGAATTTCTAAGTCGCTTTTTACATATACTGCAATTATGCCTAACACAAAAAACAGCAAAGCAGGATTCGTCAGATTATCAATTAGTAGATTAGAATTCATGTTTTCCCAGTTTTTAAAATTTGTAGAATTTATTGTTCATGCCTTCATTTTGAGCAAACTTACTAGTGCTATTCCAATAGTTTTGTAGCATTTCATTTTGCATTTATTTTTTTAGTTTGATGATGAATAATTTATCAATTGAAGTAATGTGAATTAAGTTTTTCATTTGTGATCAAATGTACATGTCATTGATTGTGAGTGACATCTGTTTGTGTCACTCTAGTTCATTTCATTGCTTACATTTGATGATGTAACTCTGAATTGAAATTCAATTGGTTGTGAAATGCAGTTTTTCGCCTATTCACAATAATCAAACACTTGAAATGTATTAAGAGTTCAGTAGTGGGGGAGGAGGGACAATTGAGATGGAA
>CANIXM010000012.1 GCA_947471245.1 Paludibacteraceae bacterium
CCAAAACCTACCCCTACGGTTACGTAAGTAATCCTGACGGCATCCTCAAACCCGAGTCGGAAGAACAAATCAATGTCTTAATTGACTCATTACAAAAGAAAACCACTCAAGAAATTGCTGTGGTAGTGGTCAATTCCATAGGTGGAGAAGACATTAGTATTTTTGGTGATGAACTGGCCAGTGATTGGAAAATGGGCAAAGAAAAACAAGACAATGGTGCACTATTGCTATTTGTGATGGATCAACGCAAAGTGACTATCAAAACTGGTTATGGCGTAGAAGGAGTATTGCCAGACGCCATCTGTAAACGCATTCAGTACGAATCCATGATTCCCGAATTCAAAGCAGGGAATTATGATGCGGGAATAATAGCAGGCGTTCAAAGCATGGTTCACTACATGCAACAAGAACCCATTAAAAAAGAGCCCGAAAAACCAATAGATTGGACACAAGCAGTGACTTTGGCGTTGGCTGGATTCATACTGCTTATGGTAGTGGCACTGATATGGGTGGACAGAATGATTAAGCAAGCTAATGCAAACCCGACCATTAGTAGCAATATGGCTAAGTATAAAGCCATTAAAACTCAGTTGTCAGGAGTAATGAACATCACTGCGGTAATTTTACCTTTGTTTGCATTAGGTGGGGTGATTTTCTTTTCTCGATTTGCTTATGCACTGCTGATTATCCCTATGCCTTTGGCATCATTACCAGCATACATTTACGCACGCGTGAGAATGTATAAAATTCGCCGTTCGCCCATAGCATGTAATGCCTGCGATGGCACCATGCACTTACTCTCCGAAAAACAGGAAGATGCACACCTCAAACTATCACAGCAATTTGAAGAGCAATTACATGCCATAGATTATGATGTATTTGTATGTGACAAATGTGCTAATCAAGCCATTTTTACGTTAGACAAACCGAGTGCTTATACCGAATGCCCTAAATGCAAAACCAAAGCCTACATCCTTAAAAGCAAAAAAACGATAGTTACACCTACCTATTACAGTGCAGGTACCGAGCGCCTGACCTATATCTGCAAGTTCTGTGGATACGAAGAAGACGAAAACCACAAATTGCCAAAATTAAATGGCAACAATGGAAGTTCATTTGTAGGAGGTATGATAGTTGGCTCTATGATGAGTGGAAGAGGTGGATTCGGAGGTGGCAGTAGCAGTAGTGGTGGATTCGGAGGAAGCTTCGGTGGTGGAGGTTTTGGCGGAGGAGGTGCTACAAGCGGCTGGTAAAGCATGACATTATGTCCATTTACACATCCTTAACGCTTTACCCTTCAACATTTTTAATTCAGGCATTGTTTTTGTAAATAATGTCTACGAAATTTTAAAGTATCAATCGCTCTTCTTGCTAATCATTTAGAGCTAAATATCAACAAAATGAAAAAAAATACAATTATTTTAATCTCTATCTTAAGTATTGTGGTCATCTCTATTTTATGGTCAATAGGTTCATATAACGGACTTGTAAGTACACAAGAAGAAGTGAATGGTCAATGGGCTAATGTTCAAAATCAATATCAACGTCGTGCCGATTTGATTCCTAACTTAGTAGCTACAGTAAAAGGATATGCCACCCACGAAAGTTCTACCCTACAAGGTGTGATAGCTGCTCGTGCCAAAGCTACTCAAATCACTGTTGACCCGGAAAATCTTACACCAGAAAAACTACAACAGTATCAAGCAGCTCAGGGGCAACTATCATCTGCGTTGGGAAAACTATTGATGATCACCGAAAACTATCCCGACTTAAAAGCCAATCAAAATTTTATTGAACTACAAGCACAACTAGAAGGCACTGAAAACAGAATTGCCGTAGAGCGTAACCGCTTCAACGAAGTTTCGAAAGAATATAACTTATCCATTCGCCGTTTTCCAAAAAACATCATTGCGAACTTATTTGGATTTGAGAAAAAAGTGTATTTCGAAGCAGAAAAATCAAGCCAAGCTGCTCCAAAAGTGCAATTTTAAAAGCCAATTTACATGCCAAACAAAGAATACACGATGGTAAATGACCGCTATGAGAACTCAGTGGGGTATGAATACTGTGGAAAAAGCGGTCTGAAATTACCACGTATTTCATTCGGGCTGTGGCACAACTTTGGCGATGTGGACAATCAAGAAGAGGCGCTACGAATGATTCGTTGCGCCTTTGATCATGGTATTACCCATTTCGACCTAGCCAATAATTATGGCACGCCCGCTGGCAGTGCTGAAGTCAATTTTGGAAAAATGCTGAAAAGTCAATTTGCAGCACACCGTGATGAGTTGATTATCAGCACCAAAGCTGGTCACCCCATGTGGCCTGGACCGTATGGCGACGGTGGATCACGTAAGTATGTGATAGCCAGCCTCCATCAAAGTCTAAAACGGATGCAGCTGGACTATGTGGATATTTTCTATTCACATCGTTATGACCCGAACACACCTTTGGAAGAAACGATGGGAGCACTTTCTGACATGGTAAAACAAGGAAAGGCGCTTTACGTAGGAATATCAAAGTACCCAGTAGAGAAGGCTAGAGAAGCATACAAACTACTCAAGCAAAATGGCACACCCTGCCTTATTAATCAGGACAGATACAGCATTCTTATTCCACAGATTGAAGACCAAGTGCTGCCACTTGCCAGTGAACATGGTGTAGGCTGCATTACATTCTCACCTTTGGCACAAGGGCTATTGAGCGATAAGTATTTGAATGGCATACCAGATGATTCGCGAGCTGCTCATAGCTATGGTTTCTTGCAAAAAAGCCAAATTACCGAGAATAAAATAGAGAAAATACGACAATTAAATGAGATTGCCATACATCGTGGACAGTCGCTGGCACAAATGGCATTGGCTTGGTGCCTTAGTAGTAAATATGTAAACTCTGTGATTGTAGGCACCAGTTCTGTCGCCCAACTTAAAGAGAACATAAAAGCATTAAACCATCTAGGTTTCTCAGATGAAGAACTTTTACAAATTAAAAACCTTGTTCAATAAGTTCATGCAGACGGACCTTGCTTGGAAACACACATTTTTGATAGTTATTATCATGACTTTTGTCGCATGTAAGGACGAAATGTATTCGCCTGTTCCCTATTCGCCAGTGCACCTTGATCTCAATCTGACGGCAACCTATCCGACTTTCAAAAATTCGGTTAACCAAGTGTTACTATTCGAAATGCCGATTAAAGGTACTGACAAAGTAGGCTATGGAGGAATCATAGTCTATAGCGGATTTGATGGCACTTACTATGCATTTGATATGTGCTGTCCTCATGAGGCGAAATACAACACCAAAGTACGTCCAAATGAAAACGGACAAGCGGTGTGTGACAGCTGTCATTCAGTTTTTGAAATTGGCTATGGCATTGGCAATCCTTCTTCTGGCAAATCCAAACACCCATTAAAAAGATATAAAGCCTTTTTAAGTGGCGACATATTATACATTAGTAATCAATAAATTACTCACTTATTAAAAAATCCATTCCCGTGAAAGCTTATCATTACCTGTTGCCCATCTTGTCTCTTACATTATTATTTAATTCTTGTAAAACTCTGAAAATTGACAAGCCAAAAGAATCTTATCTGCCTTCAAGCATCGCTCCTTCCCTATCAGAACTGCCCATGACGGTAGAACTCGATGTTAAAAAGCTAGAAGCGTCTGTCAACAGAAAACTGGTGGGTACGCTTTTCGAAGGGTCCAATATCGGTGGACAAGACTTGACTGTGAAAGTTATCAAAGTACAGAACTTCACTTTCACAGTAAAAAACAATGTGGTTGAATACAAAGTCCCTCTGAAAATATGGGCAAAATATGCTTGGAAAGTGGAAAAATTTGGTGCTACAATCGGTGACACTTACGAAGTAAATGGCGCTATTGCATTGACTTTCAAAACAGTAATTAGTATTGACAAAAACTGGAAGCTCGTAGCCAAAACAGCATCTTCTGGTTATGAATGGATTGAAACCCCTAAAGCAAGTGTGATGGGAGTGACTGTGCCACTTAAACCGATTGCAGACTTGGCACTGACCAAATCGGACAAGCTGATAGCCGAACAGATAGACAAAACATTGGCAGATGGTGTGGACACTAAAAAATATGCAAATCAAGCATGGATGCAAATCCAAAAACCAATTCAAATAAACGCCGAACACAATGCATGGGTGAAAATAACACCGCAAGATGTGTTGATGTTCCCACTCACGAGTGTTGGGAACAAACTTAACATCTCATTTGCACTCAATGGGCAAGTGGAGTCATTTGTAGGAGCAAAACCAAGTGAAAACACAGCTGTTGCTTTGCCTCCATTTAAGACAGTGAATCGCATCCCCGAACAGTTCAACTTAAACATTGGCGCTGATGTCACTTATGAGCAAATATCCAACCTGGCCAAACAACAATTAGTCAATAAAACTTTTAATGATGGCAATAAAACCATCACAGTTACCGACTTGGAAGTGTTTGGGAGTGCTGGAAAACCGATTTTTGCGATTGATGTTAAAGGGTCATTGAAGGGTAGAATTTACTTCACGGGAAATTTGATTTACAATGCAGAAAAAATGCAGGTAGAAGTTACCAATCCAGAGTTTGAGATCAACACCAGCAATGCATTGGTCAAATCTGCTAGCTGGATACTCCACGGCACGATTTTAAAATCATTATCCCCTTACCTATCTTACTCATTGAAAGACAATTTGGAGAAAATGAAAACCGATGTCAATCAAATGATGACCAATTTCTCTATCACAGATGGAGTAGCACTGCAAGGTAAAATCAATGACATCAAATTGATCAACCTAAGTCTAGTACCAGGCGCTTTGCGTATCAGTGCTAATTTAAAGGGAAGTGTTGCACTCAAAGTTGACAATTTAAACTTGTAAAATTGAGGGTGTAAGCCACAAGCAGTTTTGTAGGTCAACGCATTTTCCTTACTTTTGTAAGCCCTAATTCTCAAAAGCAAGAATGAAGAAAAAATCCAATCAGTTAGCTCCTTTCATAGAGAAGATGCGATTCAAATATCGTGTCTCTGTGCTGAATGAGAACACCTTGGAGGAATCATGGCACATTAGACTTTCTAGAGCATCAGTGTTTGTTTATGTTTCCACGTTTTTACTGCTTACGTTCGTGCTGCTTACTTTTCTGATTCTCAACACACCTATTGCCAATTATCTTCCAGGATATGGCGATGGTGCCAACCGCCCTAAAATCATTCAGCAGTCCATGTTGGTGGATTCATTGGTTCAGAAAAATGAATTAAATAACGACTACCTCTATCTTATCAAACAGATAGTGATGGGAAGAGTAAAACCTGATTCTATAAGGTCATTGGACTCAGCTACAATCAAAGAGAAAGCCAAAACATTTATGACCAAATCGGGAAAAGAAAAGGAGTTTACTGAGAAATTCGAAGAAGAGGAAAAGTATAATTTAGCTTCAATAGACAGTAAGCCCACCGAAGATATGTACGTATTTTTCAGGCCTACCAAAGGTGTGATTTCGTCTTCGTTTGATTTTAATAAAGGACATTATGGCATATTTATGATCACCTCTCCTAACGAAACGGTGGTGAGTGTATTGGAAGGTACGGTCTTGTTAGCGTCATTCACTTTTGATGACGGCTATGTGATTCAAGTCCAGCATCAAAACAATTATATCTCAATCTATAAAAACAACACCAAACTCCTTAAAAAAGTGGGAGACTTTATAAAAGGAGGAGAAAGCATAGCCGTCACAGGCAGTTCTAGTGGCAAGAAAGCAGGTGCTCAATTTTATTTTGAACTTTGGAAGCAAGGTAAACCTGTGAATCCAGAGGACGTGATTATTTTTTAAAATGAAAAATTTTTAGTGGAAGAAAAAAAGAAACAGATAGCCATTCTTGGTTCAACAGGTAGCATAGGCACACAAGCGTTGGAGGTGATAGCTGACAGCCATTTACAGTTTGAAGTATATGCCCTCACGGCCAATAACAATGTGGATTTACTCATAAGTCAAGCACGTCAGTTTTGTCCTGAGCATGTGGTGATTGGCAATGAAAGTCTGTATCCACAACTTAAGTCTGCACTGGCAGACCTCCCCATCAAAGTATACGCTGGCACGGATGCAATAGCTCAAGTAGCCGAAATGCAACCAATAGACATCGTACTAACTGCCATGGTGGGCTATTCGGGATTGAAACCCACTATCAGTGCCATCAAAGCTGGAAAAAAAATAGCGCTCGCCAACAAAGAAACACTGGTTGTAGCGGGTGAATTAATATGCCAACTGGCAATAGACAACAGAGTATCCATTCTTCCTGTGGACTCCGAGCATTCAGCTATTTTTCAGTGCCTTGCTGGTGAGGGTGACAATGCCATCGAAAAATTGATACTTACAGCATCAGGTGGTCCGTTTCGCACCAAATCTATGGATGAACTGCAACAGGTTACTTGTAAACAAGCACTCAAGCATCCCAACTGGGATATGGGTGCAAAGATTACCATTGACTCTGCCAGCTTGATGAACAAGGGCTTTGAAATAATTGAGGCTAAATGGTTATTCGGAGTTACCCCTGAGCAAATAGAAGTGGTGGTACATCCACAGTCCATCATACATTCCATGGTTCAGTTTACCGATGGTTCAATTAAAGCTCAACTGGGAATGCCTGATATGAAGCTGCCAATACAGTATGCACTCACTTACCCAGAAAGAGTAAAATCAAACTTTCCTCGTTTTGATTTTAATCAGTGTACACAGTTTACGTTTGAGCAACCAGACTTGACGCGATTCAGAAATTTGGCTTTTGCCTTTCATGCTATGGAGCGTGGGGGCAATATGCCATGCATACTTAATGCTGCCAATGAAATAGTGGTGGCAGCTTTTTTGAAAGAAAAAATTGGTTTTCTGCAAATGAGTGACATCATCGAATCGGTGATGCACAAAGCCTCGTTTGTAAATAAGCCTAGTTACGAGGACTATGTACAGACTGATGCTTCTGCTAGAGAATTGGCATCAAGTCTTATAAAATAACGATAAGGAATGAGAATAAATAGCTACAAGAATTTTGTTGCTGATTACAAGTCAGTTTATCAGATAGGTTGCAACCAAAATCATAGTCATATCTTTTTAAAGACCTTATGATAATTCCTAAGACAGAAGGAATTAAATATGCTGGCTCCAAATTAAAACTGTTGCCACATATCCTTGAAATGGTGACTTCACTCAAAGGAGTGGAACATGTGCTCGACGGTTTTAGCGGGTCTACTCGTGTGTCGCAAGCCTTTGCACAACTCGGTTACTCCACCACTTCCAACGATATTTCTTCTTGGTCAGAGGTATTTGCTACATGCTATCTGATGTCAAATAAGGATGACATTTATTATCAAGAAATAATTGATCATCTGAATGCATTGCCACCTATAGATGGCTGGTATTCCGCAAATTACGGTGGTAGTTTGTCAGACACAAAAAAACCATTTCAACTCAAAAATACGCAACGGCTAGATGCCATTCGTACTGAAATGGACAGACTGGATTTAAGTTGGGAAGATAAGTGTGTGTGCTTGACCAGTTTGATTCAAGCTTTGGACAAAGTGGACAATACCATGGGACACTACGTGGCGTACTTGAATGGATGGTCCACTCGTTCACACCATGATATGAAACTCAAACTGCCCATTCGATTCTTATCACGTGGACAAAACAGAGTGATACGTGACGATGTGTTCAATACTGTGGGAAAGTATCGTTTCGATTTGGCATATATGGATCCTCCATACGGTTCCAACAATGAGAAAATGCCTCCTAGCCGGGTAAGATATGCTGCTTACTATCATCTGTGGACTACTATTGTCAACAATGATAATCCGTCACTTTTTGGCAAAGCTAACAGACGGGAAGATTCACGCGATGAAGTAGCTGGATCTGTATTCGAAGAATTTCGAAGAAATGTCAGTGGTGACTTTTTGGCGATGGAGGCCTTAAAAAGTTTGATTCAGCAAACAAATTCTCATTACATCCTATTGTCATACAGTTCAGGTGGACGTGCTACCAAAGAACAACTGATGGACATCATTTCAGACAATGGGAAACTGGTCAATGTCAATGTGATAGACTATCAGAAAAATGTAATGAGCCAGATGCGCTCAACCAATGAATGGATCAATAGTGATGGTAAGCATCTAGAATTCTTGTTTTTAATGGAAAAAATATAATACTTAATTCAAAACATAATAACAAAACATATTTTTATGGAGACATTTTTTATCAGAGCCTTACAGCTCATAATGAGCCTTTCTATTTTGGTGTTCTTTCATGAGTTAGGCCATTTTGGATTTGCTCGATTGTTTAAGGTTCGTGTAGAAAAATTCTATATGTTTTTCAATCCTAACTATTCTATAGTGAGGGCAAAAAAAATTAATGGCAAATGGGATATTAAGTACTTTGCCAAAAATGTACCTGCCAACGAAAGAGAGAAAAAAGACGAACAAGGAAATCCGGTTTTAGATAAAAAAGGCAAACCAGTGTATGAGCCCATTCCATTGGCCGAATTACCGGAAGGTGACTGGCGCAAACATCCTGAAAGCACCGAATGGGGACTGGGATGGTTACCACTTGGTGGCTATTGCAAGATATCTGGTATGATAGACGAATCAATGGATACCACCATGATGGCTCAGGAGCCACAGCAATGGGAGTACCGCTCACGCTCGGTGTGGCAACGATTACCTATCATCATTGGTGGCGTGCTAGTAAATTTCATCATGGCCATGATGATCTTCTCTGCTGTCTTATTTACATGGGGAAGAGATGAACTTCCATTACAAAACGCGAAATACGGACTTCATTTCTCTCCTACACTATTAAAATACGGATTTCAGAATGGAGATAAAATCATAAAAATAGATGGAGTCAACATAGATGATCGCGCAGATGTAATCCAACAAATTCTGATTGATGGTAAGCAGAAAATAACTGTAAAAAGAGACAGTCAAGAGCTAGAAATACTCTTACCCAAAGATCTTAGTCAGAAACTGTTAGCCGCAGAAGAAAAAGATATAGTAGCTATTGCCTACCCTTTTGTTATCGATGAAGTAACCGACGGTTCACCCGCTTTACAAGCTAAACTCCAAAAAGGGGATAGCGTGGTATCAGTAAATGGTAAATCTACACCATTTTTCCAGGACATTTCCATAACATTGGAAGCCAATAAAAGCAAATCCATCACATTGGGATATGTGCGCCATGGCCAACTGGCAACATCATCTGTTCAACTGACCGAAACAGGGAAACTAGGTGTGCAAGTTAAAACTCCTTATGAATTTCTTAAAACAAAACATATTGATTATAGTTTTATGGAATCCATTCCTGCAGGCATTAGCTTCGGATGGGAAACTTTGGTGAGCTATGTAAAACAGTTCAAACTGGTATTCACCAGAGAAGGGTCCAAACATTTGGGAGGCTTTGGAGCCATCGGTACAATGTTTCCAAAAGCATGGGACTGGCAGATATTTTGGTCCATGACTGGCTTGCTGTCTATGATATTAGCATTTATGAACATACTTCCTATTCCCGCATTAGATGGTGGTCATGTTTTATTTTTGCTATATGAAATGATAACAGGAAAAAAACCTTCGGATAAATTTCTTGAATATGCACAAACAGTAGGCATGTCATTGTTGTTTGCATTGTTGATCTATTCGAATGGGAATGATATTTTCCGAGCAATATTCAAATAAGAAAAAGCTTTCTACAAAAAAACGATTGTATGACCAACCAAACTATATTATTTTACTATTCCAAATGTGCCACTTGCCGAAAAGCTGAGAAATGGCTCAAAGAAAAGGGTGTAACGTTTGAATACCGCCAAATGAAGGACGAAAAACCCACTGCTCCCGAAATTGAGCAATGGATATCAGACACAGGGCTTCCAGTGGCAAAATTCTTTAACACCAGCGGACTGCTCTACAAAGAGCAAAACATGAAAGACAAAGTAAAAGTGCTACCTCAATCAGAATTGGTAAGCATTCTTGCTTCCGATGGCATGATGGTCAAACGACCAATAGCATTGGTAGGAAACAAAATACTGGTTGGTTTCAAAGAAGAAGAATGGGAAAAAGTATTTATATAATGCCCAGTTTCAGAAAAATTTCACAACAATCAAAAAATGACTTCACTTGTATTTGCCACCAACAATACTCACAAATTAGACGAGGTGAGAGCAATGCTTCAACCTGAGTACAGCATCGTTAGCCTAGCTGAGTTAGGTTGCTATGACGACATCCCTGAAACAGCAGACACGTTAGAGGGAAATGCTCTGCTCAAAGCTCAATACATTTTCAACAAATATGGTGTGGACTGCTTTGCCGACGATACTGGGTTGGAAATCGATACGCTGAATGGCGAACCAGGTGTGTATTCTGCACGTTATGCAGGTGAAGCATGCAATGCTCAGTCCAACATGGATAAAGTTTTGCATTTAATGGAAAACAAAACAGACAGAAAAGCGCGCTTCCGTACCACAGTGGCATTGATTCAAAAAGGTGAAGTTCATTATTTTGAAGGCAAAGTTGAAGGGATAATTGCTCTTGCGCCACAAGGAGAAAAAGGATTTGGCTATGACCCCATCTTCATCCCCGATGGCTATGATATGAGCTTTGCTCAGCTGAGTGCAGACAAAAAAAATGAAATTAGTCATAGAGGATTGGCTGTAAAAAAATTGGTTGAATACTTAAATCCTTAATTTCCAATTAAAATAACTCTACCGATTTGCCGTTACTAGATAGTTACACTACTTATCATAAACAAATGTCTATTATGAGAACACGCATTATCACTTTGTTATTACTTTTAACTGGAAGTTTCATGACACAAGCCCAGCTCGCTATGGGAAAGTGGCGTACACATCTGGCTTATGCCAATGTTAGTAAATTGGCTCAGTCGTCCAACAAAATATATGCAGTAGGCAATGGCTCTTTGTATTCATACGACAAGATAGATGGGGGTGTAGAATTTTACAGTAAGATAACTGGCCTTAACGGCTCAAAAATCGCTCACATTTCATTTGACCAAGCATTAAATCAATTGCTGATTGTCTATGCTGATGGCAACATTGACATTCTTAGCAACGGAGGCGTAAAAAACATTCCTGATTTGGCAATAAAACAAATGAACTCTAGCAAGTATGTCAATCAAATTTCAATCTTTGATGACAAAGCCTATTTTTCGTGTAAGTTTGGCATCATGGTTATAAACCTTTCTAAACTGGAAGTGGCTGACACCTATATCATCGGGCCTAATGCCACAGAGTTGGATGTACTATCTACAAGCATTAACAATGGAAACATCTACGCACTAACCTCCTCAACACTTTACAAAGCACCAGCATCAAGCAAGCAACTGGCAAATTACCAAACATGGACGACAGAGTCCACCCTTCCAGGAACTGGCAATCTACAAAATTCCTCAAGTTTTCAAAATCAATTAATACTACTTCGCGGAAATCAACTCTACAAACAAGCTACAGATGGTACATGGACAACACTTTTATCGGGCATTAACGTTCAAATGCTTAAACAAACTGGAAATGTACTGGTTGCTTCTGATGCTTCTAACACTTACATTATTGACAACAATTTTAATACTAAAACTGTAAATACCAATACCTCCACATCAGACTTTGAATACGACCAACCAAACCAAACCTATTGGCTTGGGGGCGCAAATCTCACATCATTCAAAGATGGTGAGAGCCCAAAAACATTCCCAGTTAACGGTCCAGCTGTCAACTCACCATGGGAGATGACATTTGCGGGTAAAAAACTTTTTGTGGTTCCAGGTGGAAGATGGGATGCGCAAAACAATACACCTGGATGCGTAATGATATATGAAAATGGCAACTGGATAAATTTACCAGCAAACACTTTTCAAGGACAAGTAGGCCTTAACATTGTGGACTATATGAAAGTGTGCGTAGACCCAAAAGACGAAAAACACTTTTTTGTTAGTTCATTTTCGAACGGAGTAATAGAATACAAAGACAACAGCTTCTTCAAATTATACAATCAAGACAATAGCACCCTGGAGTCTGCCTTACCTACATTCAAAGACAAATACTATTACGTTCGTACAGATGGTGGAGTTTATGACAAGTTGGGCAATGTGTGGTTTGCCAATTCATCCACACCAAATGGAACAAAAATACTACTCGCCAATGGTAATTGGACACAACTTCCCTACCCTACAGCAGCAATACCTACAGCTGGAAAACTACATATCTCCAGTCAAGATCAAAATCAAAAATGGATGTTATCCGTAAGACATACCCCAGGCATTGCCATATTCGATGACAACGGCACGATCACCGATACCAAAGATGACAAAAGTAAATTTATGAGTACTTTTATAGATTCAGATAAACCTGGATCATCTTTCTCTCCAAAATTCTATTTCAGTATTGCGCAAGATAAAAATGGCGTAATTTGGGTGGGGACAGATCAAGGGCCACTTTTATTCAACGGTCTGTCAAAAGTATTTGTAGATGGTTACACCTGCTCAAGGGTTAAAATCCCCAGAAATGATGGCACCACACTGGCGGACTATTTACTCGGCAATGAAAGCATTACTGCCATCGCCATAGACGGTGCAAATCGCAAATGGATTGGCACACAATCATCAGGCATCTATCTGCTAAGTGAATCAGGACTTCAAACCATTCAACACTTTACCACAGCCAATAGTCCATTGCTATCAAACAATGTAATGTCGATAGCCATCAACCCCGTCAGTGGAGAAGTATTCATTGGCACAGATATGGGATTAATATCCTACCAAGGCGATGCTGCTGAAGGTAACGCCACATTTGGTGATGTACATGCTTACCCCAATCCTGTTAGAGAAAATTATAATGGAGTAATTACAATTACGGGATTAATAGAAGACACACAAGTAAAAATCACTGATATTACTGGCAATTTGGTGTGTGAAACCATGTCAAACGGCAGCATAGCCACATGGGATGGTAAAGATGGCCATGGAAGAAAAGTTAATACTGGTGTTTACATCGCCATGTGTACAAGTCCTGACGGACAACAAAGCACCACTGTAAAAATACTCGTTATCAACTAGTCATGAATATCCATTGTGAGTTTATAAAATTGAAGAAATGATTCAATGAAGATGAACTTCGAATTTTTAATTGCCAAAGTTTTTATCAAAGATAATGATTGATTAAAAAAAAGGTTCTACAATCAATTAGGTGGGTAAAAACTAAGGAGGAAATTATACCACAAAATTTTAAACACAGTAGGCTAGCACTTATAATGGTGCTAGCCTACTGTGTGTTATACCGATTGGAAACTACGCTACAAATTCTGTCCAAACAGGACAAAAATAATGGCTGCTAAAGTCGCACTTACGGGGATGGTCAATATCCAAGCCACCAATAAACTTCTAGTCACACCCCAACGAACTGCCGACAATCGTTTCACCGCTCCCACACCTATGATAGAACCTGTAATGGTGTGAGTTGTACTTACAGGAATGTGTAATATCTCAGTAAGATACAAGGTAAGTGCTCCAGCCGTTTCGGCGGCCACACCCTCCAATGGAGTTACCTTAGTTATTTTGGAGCCCATAGTCTTGACAATTTTCCATCCTCCTGACATTGTTCCGAGTGAAATAACACCAAAGCAAGAAAATGCAACCCAGTCGGGCAATGTTTTTATTGAAGTTACACCAGTTTCAATACCCTGAGCATTTGCAGCAATTAACGCTGCTCCAATAATACCCATTACTTTCTGAGAGTCATTAAGACCATGACCAATACTGAAAAGACCTGAAGAAACCAATTGAAGCTTTTTAAACCAATTATTAGCTTTATGAGGATTGGCTTTTCTACAAATGTAAAAAATCAGCACAGTCAGCAATGATGAAACAATCATACCTATCAAAGGAGCCAACACAATAAAAGAAGCAATTTTGATAATAACATCATATTTTATTGCCTCTAATCCATTAGTAGAAAACCCATTATGAATCATTGCACTCATAACTGCTGCACCAGCAAAACCACCAATCAGCGTATGAGAAGACGATGATGGGATTCCAAACCACCAAGTGGCAAGATTCCAAATGATGGCAGCTGTAATACCAGAGAAAATGACGGGCAATGAAATAAAATCTTCCAACACAGCCTTTGATACAGTATTTGCTATTCCAAATTCGCCGATTACATATTTTGCAATAAAAAAGGCAATAAAATTAAAAAAGGCAGCCCACAGCACAGCCTGAAAAGGCGTCAACACTTTAGTTGACACTATGGTAGCAATGGAATTGGCAGCATCATGAAATCCATTGATATAGTCGAAAAGTAATGCTAATACAATAATAATAATTAAAAGCGTCATTTTTAGCGTTTTAAAGTTTAATGATTACTATTATGCGTACTTTACAATGATTGTTTTAAGAATCTTTGCTACTCGTTCTGCAGCATCAGTGGCTTTCTCGAGTTCATACATTACTTCTTTTACTTTGATAAGTTCAATACAGTCTTTTTCAGTCTGAAATAAATTGATGATAAAATCTTCGTACACATCATCTGCCTTATTTTCAATTATATGTAATTCGTTGCAGTATTGTTTTATCATGTTAGAATGACTTTTGAGCACATCTAACTCATCGATGGCATTGGTAATGCTTAATGCTGCTTCTTTGATTAAGTTTGCTAACACAACAGCACTTTTTGGCAATTCTTTTGGATTATAAAGTACAATTCTCTTTGCACAACTATTGATATAATCTATAACATC
>CANIXM010000013.1 GCA_947471245.1 Paludibacteraceae bacterium
ATGCGTGGCGTCTGCTCTAGAGTTGGAATACAAACCCACGAAGCAGATTAGAAAAACTATTGCCATTAAGCCAATGTAAATCAAGTTGCGCAGCATGTAATGAGTGAAGTCAAACTGCATTAAGTAGCTGAAATTGAATAACTGAACAAAATCGATATCTGGTTGAAAGAAGTAGGTACCTGACACAAAGAAAATCCAGGGGGTAATTATGCCAAAAATAGATGCTAAAAATGTACGTAATGAAAGACTTTGGAACATGCCGAAGCCAATCCAAATAATGGGAACTATCAAAACAAGATTGTTAATAAAAATAGAGCCAATGCCTATGAGCAAACATCCCATATATGCCTGTTCTACAGCCATGGGATTGCGGTACATTTCTAAAAAATAAAACAACGAGAAAATAAATAATGTTGCCGTTATGTCGGATACATCTGCCAAATGACTGGAAGACCACGTGCATTGAAGAAGAACAAATATTAGGATTGGTAGAAAAGTACGTGTGCGAATGATGGTGAATTTGTTGTTCAATTGGGTTAGCAAAAACGCATTGGTCAGCGTGAATGCTATGCTGATCAGATTGGAAATGCCTGTGTTGTTGAGAAATTCCAATTGGTAAGTGGTCTGAGGTAATTGCACTACGGGGTGTCCGCCGAATGCAGATTTCAAATAGTTGATTGCCCACAAGCTGAAACAGGCCATGATAGACAGTATTGCAAGTGGAATACTAGGGGTGATGATGTTTTTTAGTGACAACCTCATTTTTAATGAATAATTAATAATTGATAATTAATAATTTCTTGTGTACTTACAGCTACAGACTTGCGACTGAACTCATGCAATTACGTATTTCACTTTAATCCTCTGCTTTTGAGTAACGCATCTGGCTTGGGGTAGGTGCCTCTGAAATCTAGATACAGTTTCATGGGGTCTTCTTTGTCGCCTTTTTCAAGAATTTTATGTCTGAAATCAGTTGCAATTTTTTGATTGTAAATGTCACCAGATGCTTTGAACGTTTGGAACACATCGGCATCCAACACCTCTGCCCAAGTGTAACTGTAATAGCCAGAGTTATATCCACCTCCGAAAATATGACTAAAATAGGTGCTTCTGTAGCGCACAATTATCTCAGGTATTAAGCCCATTTTGTCTAGAGATTTTTTTTCGAAAGCTGTGATGTCAAAGTTGGTGGTATCAGTGATGGTGTGCAAATCCATATCAAGCAGTGCTGCCGAAAGAATTTCGGTCATCAAAAAACCTTGGTTGAATGTCTGAGCACGGTTAATTTTGTCAATAAGTGAATCGGGGATTGATGCTCCAGTCTGGAAATGATGAGCGTAGGATTTCATCACTTGTGGTTCAAAGCACCAGTTTTCCATCACCTGAGAAGGTAATTCGACGAAGTCGCGAAGCACATTGGTGCCCGAAATGCTAGGGTAACTGCATTGTGATAGCAATCCGTGAAGTGCATGTCCGAATTCGTGAAATAGTGTTCTCACTTCATCCATTGTCAATAATGATGGGTGATCGGTAGTGGGCTTGGTGAAGTTGCCAATATTCAGAATTATGGGTCGATGATTGATGTTTTCTTTGATGTATTGGTCGGTGATGTTGTTCATCCAAGCTCCGGCATGTTTTCCTGCACGTGGGAAATAGTCAGTGTACAGCACTCCGATTAATGATTCGTCTGCATTACTCACTTCAAATACCTCTACTTCTGGATGGTAGATGGGCATGTTGTCTATCTTTTTGAACTTCAGCCCATAGAGTCTGGATGATAGGTCAAACACACCTTGACGTACGTTCTCAAGTTTGAAAAAGGGCTTAAGTGCTTCCTCATCCAGGTTGTATTTGGCGAGTCTCAGTTTCTCTGAATAGTACCACCAGTCCCATGCTTCTAGTTTTTCGTTTTTGCCTTCGGCGTCCATCAATTTTTGGAGTTCGGCAGCTTCTTCTTTGGCTTTTGCCAGTGCAGGTGTCCATACAGAAGCTAAAAAAGTGTAAACAGTTACGGGTGTTTTGGCCATTGTTTCATCGAGAGAATAATCAGCAGATGTTTTGAAGCCTAATAGGTTGGCTTTTTGTAATCGGAGTTTGATTATTTTAGTGACAATGGCTTTGTTGTCTTTGTCATTATTGTGGTTTGCCCGTTGGGAATAAGCGAGTAGGAGGTCTTTTCGGAGGTTTCTGTTGGCGCTGTATTGGAGTACAGGTATGAAACTTGCTTTGTGGGTGGTGAATAGCCATTTGCCATCCATTCCTGCTTTTTTTGCAGCTTCGGCTGCAGCTTGTATTACACCTTGTGGTAATCCTGCGAGGTCAGCCTCGTTTTCTATCACCTTTTTATATGCATTAGTTTCATCCAATACGTTTTGCCCGAAAGTAAGTTCGGCCACCGATAGCTCTTTGTTGATTTCTCTCAGTTGTGATTTGTTAGTTTCCGAAAGGTCAGCACCACCTCTGACGAATGCTTTGTAGTATTTGTCCAACAGTCGGTTTTGCTCCTCGGTCAGATGGCTATTGGCTTGCTGGCGAATGGCTTTTATTCGTTGGAATAGTTTGTCATTGAGGTAGATGTTGTCATTCTGCTCTGTCAGTTTAGGGGAAATTTCATTGGCTATTTTGTCCATTTCCTCATTAGTGTCAGCGGCATAGAGATTGAAGAATACAGTTGAAACTTTTTTGAGTAGGTCTCCGCTGAATTCAAGTGGCTCTATGGTGTTGGCGAAGCTAGGCGCTGAGGTGTTATTCGCAATATTGTCGATTTCGGTTTGTTGTATTTTTATTCCTTCGTAAAATGCAGGAAGGTAGTGCTCTAACTTGATTTTGTTAAATGGTGGTGCTCCATAAGGATTGGTGTATGGAGAAAAAAACGGATTTACTTCAGTGGCTAATACATTCATTGCTAATGCTATTGTGAGTGTTAAAATTAGAGTTCTCATTGTACACTTTTTCATTGAATATTGGTGTGTTTACAAAGATACAAATAAATCGGTTCTATAACGAATTAGGTGGGTGAAACCAAAGAATGAAATTATAACCATAAAAGGGACAAAATGAAAAATGAAGAGACGTCGCATTCGGCGTCTGATAAAGCATTTTATGAACACGAAGACACAAAGACACATAGTCGCTACCGCCGAAGGCAAATACCGCCGTAGGCAAAATATCACAAAGTTAATATCGCGAAGCAAATATCGCAAAGTTAATATCACGAAGCAAATATCACGAAGCAAATATCACGAAGTAAATATCGCGAAGCAAATATCACGAAGTTAATATCACGAAGCAAATATCATGAAGTAAATATCGCGAAGCTACTATAGCCGCAGGCCTTAATATCGAGTACCCACCCAAAATGTTATAGAGCCAATAAATCATTACAGATGTCGAATTGTAAATTTTTTGTCCTCTTCCAGCTGAGTGGACAATGCCTCTAAAGATTCAAATTTTCGTTCATTTCTGATTCGCTCAATTAACTCTGTTTTTATTTCTTGACCGTAAATGTCGCTATTAAAATCAATGATGTGAACTTCGATGCTGCTGTTCGTGCCATTTTCCAATGTTGGTCGTTTCCCAATATTGAGCATGCCTTTGTACACAATAGATTGGATGGTCACTTGTACCACATATACACCATGGGCTGGTAAGAGTTTGTTGGTGTCCTGTGGTGATATGTTGGCCGTGGGGAAACCAATGGTTCTGCCGACTTTGAATCCCTCGATTACCCTTCCTGTCAGTGAATAGGGATAGGATAGGAGGCGGTTGGCACGCTGAATGTCACCTGCATCTAAGGCTTGTCTGATGGCAGTGGAACTGATATGAAGATCTGTGTCGGTGTGAAATTCTTGAGATAACACCACTTTCATGCCGATTTCTAGACCGTATTGTTTGTAGGCTACAAAACCTTCTTGTCGATTGTGACCAAATCGATGATTGTGCCCCACAAGTAGGGTTTTAAGCATGAATTTTGTGCTAAGCACATGCCGTAGGAAATCAGCTGCAGAGAGTTTGGACATTTCGATGTCAAAATTTAGTACAACGCATACATCCACCCCCAACGATGCCAATAATTCAAGCTTTTCGTCTAAAGGAGTAAGGAGGCGAGGTGTAAAATCAGATTGAATCACTGCACGTGGATGTTGTTGGAAAGTGAAAACCACAGAGGGTTTTTGTTCAAGCAGTGCTATGCTTCTCAATTGGTTGATGAGATATCGATGCCCTGCATGTACGCCGTCGAAATATCCGACGGTGCCCACGCAAGGTTCAGGACAGTAAGTGTCATGTGGGTAGATAACCTTCATTTTAGATCCAAGTGGTGGGGTTCGACAAAAAACTGAGGTCTTCTCGCTCGCTAACATGATAGGTCTGAATGCCATATTCAGTGGCTTTTTCGATGTTTTTTATGCCGTCGTCTAAGAAAAGACATTCGTTTGGCGGCGTATTTTCGGCAGCTAAGAGTTTTTCGAAAACCAATCCGTCTGGTTTGGCAGATTTCAGTTCGTGCGAAAGGTAGCATTTGTCGAAACATTGCTCGATGGTGTAACCTTGTGCTTCAAATTGTGTGTGGCTAATGAATGGAAAATGAATGCCGTTGGTATTGCTCAACATGATTACACGGAAACGTTTACGGAGTTGCACTAGCAATTCCAGTTTCTCGCGTGGAATGTCCAGCAGGTAAGCGCACCAAGCTTGTTTGATTTGATTGTGGGTGCTAGCGTGTGGGCATTCTTTCATCAGTTCGGAGATGAATGTTTCGGTGGATATTTCACCTTTTTCTAGGGCGATAAAGATGCCCTTGTGTTGAAAATTGTCCAAATAATTTTCAATGTTCATAAATCCCAGTTGGTTAAAAGCTTTGATGCAATTGCTCTTTTCGAGATTGATGAGCACGCCACCAAGATCGAAAATAAGGGTGGATATATTACGAAATTGTTTCATTTATATGTAAAAAAGTGGATGATTGTTTTTGTAGTAACACAATTTTTACTACTTTTGCATTCGCTTTGCAAATATACTAATTATTTGTTAAAAGTGGGGCCTATAGCTCAGTTGGTTAGTAGCACCTGACTCATAATCAGGGGGTCACTGGTTCAAGCCCAGTTGGGCCCACTTCAATTTCAAGCAGTTACAGATGAAAATTTGTAGCTGCTTTTTTTTTGTGTCATTTTTTTGAAGCTTCGTGTAGTGTGTGATGAATATGATAAATGGGCAGGTTAACCAATTTGCCGTCTAACAAAGGTAATTTTCACGTGTAGTGTGTTTCATCTTTATTTGCAGGGCGTTCATTGCTCACCGATATTATTTGTAGGGCATTATTCTATCTATCAAATCTCTGAAATACTAGTTAAGGATGGGTGTTGAGGTTGAATTGTGCTTATGGCGCAAACGGTCAGTTGGCTAATTTATTGGATGATCTAAGCTTTATGGTGTCGTTTAAGACCAATCTTTTGGCATAATCCTTTACATATAATTGCCATGCGCCACCTTTTCCGTATTGTGGATTTGCAAGGGTTTGCGATAGCGCCACTACTATAGTGTCTGTCACCCGATAAACACCTAGCCACGGACGGTAACCATATATTTGATTGGATTCGATTTGCAAGCTTTTCCAATATTTTATCAGCAGTGAGTCTGCGTTTTTCACTGTTTTACTTACAGAGTAGAATGCAGATTGTTCAGGAAGCCCGCCGTAAAGGTATATGTTCTTTGGTAGTTTTGCAGCTACCCATTTGTCCACGCCTTTATGTCCAGCTTTCATTTTTGATAGCTTTGCTGCGATTACGATATTTGTGTCTGGTATGGCTATTGCGCGTATGCCAGTCTGATTGCGAAACAATAAAATCAGACTGTCACTTTCCAATTTGGATGGTGACAGAGGGTGTAATTGAGCAAAGATTGAAAAATGCGCAAGTCCTACAATAAACATCAGCATACATTTTCTCATAATATTCAATTTTTGCAATTTTTAGTTAAAGAAACCCAAGTGCACATAGTTTTGTCTTTCGGCAAAGTCAGAAAAAATATTTTTTGAACACGAAGTCACCAAGTCACAAAGAAAAACTATAGAGTTTTTCTTTGTGTTCTTCGAATTTGCTGATAATCGAATAATTATTTTTTTACTACTTTGAATGTTTGTGTGTTTTGCTCACCAATCTGAACGAAATAGATTCCCGCATTGATGTGGCTGATGTTTACCGAGGTTTTTTCATCATTAATTTTTCCAGTCAACACTAGTTTTCCAGATTGGTCTAAAACCCTATAAGTAGTGCCAATATGGCTGTTGTTTGACTCAATGATGAAAATGTCAATTGCGGGATTGGGATGAATTGAAATGTTTTGTTTGCCGTTTGCAATGTCATCAACACCAGTTTGCTGATTTTCCTTTACAGTGGTGGTTGAAAGCATGATGACGTCACCCGAAGTTGATGCGTCAGCGTTTGTGATATTAAAAGCGCCATAAAAAGTTACTGGCCCTGAACCTGCAGCAGGAGCTGTCCAATTAAAAGTCCAAGTTTTTTCATCAGTTCCACTAGTTCCCTGTGAACTGCTGGTTAAATAATTGGTATTAGAAGTCAATCTTGTGTCAGAATTGGTGTTGCTCATCGTGCCTAAGAAAGTTCCAGCGCTGTTTTGTGGTGTAATTTGAAATCCAAATTTCGTATGCCCAGCAGCAGTTGCTTTTGCTTGTATGGTGTAGGTCGTTTTTGGAATATACCCTGTTTCGGGGATATTCGAAGTAATCCATCCTGTTTTGGTTTCAGGTGATGGGCTATCATCATGACAGGCTGTGCAGTTTTTGCCACCCCCCGCTGGGTCGCCACTATGTCCAAATCGAGCACCTGATGCGTTCTTCGAAATTACGATACATTCCCCTTGGCGTGTAAATGCCATTGAGATAATGGTGGTGATAATAATTGCTGCGGTGATGATGGGTTTTTTCATAATTTGAAGCAAATAAAAGGATTTTGTAAATCAATTGTTTAATAGTAGGATCTTTTTCTAGTTTTGGCTTAATCCATCCTGATAGTCTGCAGGCAAAATGCCTCAAAGGGTATGTTCTAGAACGCAGCTATAGGTTTTAAAAGCGAAACTATCATCAGTGATTGACAGTTTAGAATTATTTGTAATTTGTTATGTTTGCAACAAATATACAAATATATTTATTTAAATGGTATTTTGTTCTATAAGAATGCAAACTTTTATTTGATTAGGTATGAGTGATGTGTCATTAGCAGGAAGCCAGAAAGGGTGAAATTATTGTAGTATGGAGTTCGTTGAAGTAATGGGAACCCTTCAAGTAATATGTTCTAACTCGTAAAGGGGTAGGGCGAAATCGTAACACATAATTTAACAAATAATCAAAATATCATTCAGATAAATAAAAATATAGAGTCTTGTGTTTAACAAGTCATCGATGGGTGACCGACAGTAGATCGTCGGAGGATGAGCGATAGGTGAGCAGAGAGAAAAATGGTGAACGTTATTCTTATGTTTAACTAATATTATTCAAAGATATTGACGGGGTGACTCTGAGTGACCCTGTTAATAAAATCAATTGTATCTTATAGAATATGCAAGGCATAGCCTTGCTTTTAGCCTACGCTTAATCAGGGTTGTCTTTTATGACTGTGCCACAATCACTCTTTACTGCAAATTAAAGGTCATTCCTATTAATCCATTGATGCCCTGTACTTGGTAGCCAAGAAAGTCTTGGTAACGGCTGTTGAGCAAGTTGTTGATTCTTATGAAGGTGGACCAGTACCTGCTTAGTGAGTATGTCGCAGCAAGGTTGAGATCTACTTTTTGGTTAAAGGGCATGTTCAAGTTGCCCAGTCGAGCCCGGGTAGCTGATTCACATAGCAGACTTGCCATCAGGTGAAAGTCTTTCGTTAAGCTAAACTCGGTAGTTAGGTCAGTTTCCCATTCGGGTTTGAGCCAGGCATAGCGCTCAGCGGCTACGTTCCATTGGTTGTGAACCGTTTTTAATTGTACGTTAAAGGAGTTTTTGTAACGGTAATTCACTCTACATCCGAGTCTGGTGAGTGATGCAGCGCTATAAACCACATCCATCCGATTGCTGTAGATGGTGGAGTCGGAGGGTGATATGCCGTTGACAGAATGGGTGAGTTTATAAGATTTGTTTACAAAAAAGTATTGGTTTTCTATTTTACGGTAGTCCACAAAGGCATCTACAAGCAATCCCTCTATGGGACGCACCTTCACTCCAGCGTACAGGTTGATAGGTGTGTAGGTGTCTTCTACGCGTGTGTCGGGGTAGAGGTAACGGTTTTCGAACATCATATCGGACATGGTGTTGATGGTATATGCTCCAGTAACTCCTCCATAGAGAGCAACATATTTAGGGGAAGCTTGCCATTCGGCTTTAATGTCTGGCGATGGGCTAAAAGATCTGCCATGTGTCATGGCAAAGCTGGATTTGGCTCCGATACGAACATCCCATGTGCTACCCGACATTTGGAAGTATGGATTTAGACCCATGATGGAATAGTAATCCCAGAAGTTGAACGTAGAAAAATAGGACATGTTGGGACGGTACA
The DNA here is from genome assembly GCA_947471245.1 of Paludibacteraceae bacterium. Taxonomy (GTDB): domain Bacteria; phylum Bacteroidota; class Bacteroidia; order Bacteroidales; family Paludibacteraceae; genus Paludibacter. The sequence goes on from CANIXM010000013.1 coordinate 8,562, forward strand.
TCATGTTCGAATAGTCAAAATCCACACCAAGCCTATTTTTATCCATAGGAATGCTCATGCCTCCGCTTGCGTTAATAAAATGTTCACTGAGTCCATTTAATGAATTGAAATAGTTGTATTTAGCTCCAAAATGATATTGAAGATTGTCAGCAGTCGTATTGGAAGCGATAGACAGGAGTGCAGACGCTCGCCAAAAGGTATTCAGCGAATCGCCCATAATGTCTTTTTGTAACCATGACATGGGTTTACGGTTGGGGTTCACCGTGTTGGAGATGTTTTCTGTGAAAATGGCATTTTCATAGTCTTTTCCAAGTTCATTCATGTTGACCATTGATCCTACTTGGTTGAAGCAGTCGCCATAATATCGAAAGTGCTGATGGCTTGCTTTCACACCAGCATTGATGGTTAGGGCGTCATATTCTTTTACAAAGTCCATTCCCATTTTGGTCAATGAGTGTAGCCTGTGTGAGAAAGTCCCCAGGTGGTTGATGTTTAAGTCAAGTTTAGCATCGCGGTTTTTGATCAATGGGAGTGATAGGTCACCCAAAGTGTTGAGGTGCGACCCCATTCCTAGTCGAAACAATCCCTGATTCATTTGTCTGAATTTTTCGTGCTGAATTTCAGCTGCAGGTAGTGTGTGAATATTGTGTTCAACCGACAGAGGGAGGTTGAAGTCCGAGTATTTCGGTACGGCCTTTTCCACTTTGAGTATCATTGCATTCGGACCTGCATTGATTTTACCTACATCTTGTATCACGGGTTTGTACTCACGTTCCACAGTCACATTGCGGTGAATGACAGTATCTTGAGCTAGAATAGAGTGTTGAGACAACATTCCAAATAGGCTTATGGCAAGTATAAATTTTAATTTGGTATTCATATCAGGTTTGTTGGTTGTTGGTTCTTTGGTTTATTAGTTAACTGGTTCATTGAGTTCATTGGTTCATTAGTTAACTGGTTCATTTTGTAACTTGTCTACTTGTTTCATAATACCTATTCATCCGCACACATCAAAAAAGTTCCCCTTTAGGGGTTAGGGGTTTACTCGTTAACACAATGACTTCCTTATTGAATAATCGTTTGTTTTTCTCTTTCGGCAATAGCGTTGAGTCTTTCGGTAATTAAAGTTTGTATTTCATCTGTTTCGGTGTAGTTTCGTTGCAAGCTTAGCAAATACTGTTTGGCTTGAAAGTCATTTTCTAATCGAATGTAAATATCAGCCAGCAACACAAAGCTTTTTGCCAGCCAAAATGGGTGTGGCGTATTGGTTTGAGCAAACTCAAGCACTTCTTTTTCTGCCTCGGTGTTCTTTTTGAGGTCATACAGCAATTTTGCTTTCAGGTATTTTGCTTCAGCTCCGTAGTTGGTACGTGTGTCGGTGGACAAAGTATCCAGGTCAGCTTGACATCTGAGAGTGTCATTCATTGCCAGGTAAGCCTTAGCCCTATTGTATCGGGCTTCTATTTTGGTATCGGTGTCTGCACGAGGGTCTTTCATGATTTCAGCCACTACGCTCACGGTTGTTTGATTGTCTTTCAGGTAGTTACTGCAACGCAGAATGCCCAGTCTTCCAGCATTTTTGTTTTGGTCATTTTGCGCCGTGGCTTGTAGCTGTTTAAAGTAAGGCAGTGCTTCGGCATAGTTTTTTTTATCAAAGCATATTTCGGCACAATGCAAATTGGCTTCCTCGGCATACTGATTTGGAGTGATGGCCAGCAACAGTTTGTAGGTGGCCAATGCACTGTCTTTTTGGTCGGTGTGGTAGTAACTGTCTGCCAAGTAAAAATGGACAGTGGTGCAGTATTTCCCTCCTTTGCAGTAATTATTGAGGTAGGTTTTAAGTCCAGTAATGGCTTGTAGGTATTTTCCATTCAAGTATTGTTTTTCGGCAGCAATATAGGTGATAGAGTCTTCTCTGTTTTTGTCCGATTTTACAATTTTCAAATTCAATGTTTTTACGTAGGCCAGATAGCTGGGTATATCATTGATTTCGATGTATGCCGATTCTAGTCCAGCCAATGCGGTGTAAGACTCTTCGCTACCTGAGTATTTCGCCAATACTTCTTTGTAGGCAGCGATGGCTTGTTCGAAATTGTTGCCATTGAAATGCGTCATGCCTATTTCCAGAGCAGCCTTACGGGCAAGGTCGCTGGTGGGCATACTGTCCAGTAGGGTTTTATATTGGGCTATTGCTTTGGCGTTGTCATCGAGCATTAGATAGGCCCTTCCCATTTCATAGTAAGCATTGGGTTTGTATTGAGATTTTGGAAAAGTGATAAGCATATTTTCCAATTTGGATATTTTCCCATTATAGTCTTTTCGAAGTCCAGCAACGAAAGCAGATTGGAACATGGCATAGTCTGCCATATCGGGGTTGATGGATCCGGCTTTGGAATACAATTCTTCTGCTTGTTCTAAGTTACGAGCACTGAAATAGCAGTCGCCAGCACGGTTCAATGCATCGGTATAAGTGTTTTCGGATGTTTTTTTCTCTAGTTCAATGTATTTGAGAAACCATTCCAATGCAGATTCGTATTTCTTTTGAGAGAAATAGGCATAGCCCAAGGAGTAGTTGGCTAAGATGAAGTTTGAACTTTTTGATGCCTGTTGATTTTTGAAGAAATTGTGAAAGTCGGACTCGCTTTTTTCCAATTGGCCTGTGCGGTAGTAGGCTTCGCCACGCCAGAAGTAACATTCGGCTGCGTATTTTCCTGTGTTGGAGCTCCAGAGTGATTGGCTAAAGTGTTTGATGGCTTTTTCCATTTTCTTTTGCCAAAATGCTTCTGCTCCAAGTTGGAAAAGCAAGTATTGTTTGGTTTCAATCAGTTTGGCATTTGGTTTTTCAATTTTATTGAGCGATGCCAATGCGTCCTCATAGTTTTTGGTCGTCATGTAGGCCGATGAAAGATAGTCAAACGCTTTTTCGATGTATTTGGATTTCGGATATTCGGTGAGGAATAACTCAAAAGCAGAAATGGACTCGCCAAAAGCAGTGATGGTTTGATAGGTGGTGAGTGCATAATTAAATAGCGCTTCCTCTCTAACTTCTACGTTAAAGTTAGTTTTGATGGCCGACTCATACGCCATACGTGCATTGATTAGGTCGTTTAGTTTTACATACGAATTTCCTAAATGCAGGTAAGCATTTTCGGTCATCTCATCGCTCACGGTGGTGACTTTGCTTAGGTACCTTACAGCATTTTCGTAATCCTTGGTTTGGAAATAAGATAATCCAAGCAGATAGATATCGTTTCTGAGTACTGGTTTGAATGTTTTTTCGTAGTTTTTCAAGTACCCAATGGCATCGTCATAACTCTTTTCTTGGTAGGCTATTTCGCCCAATATGCGATAAAGCTCGGGATTGTTTTTGTTGGTAGGGTAACTCACCAACAGCCTGGATGCTTTCTCTTTAATCAAGTCATACTCCTCTCTCGAGTAGTAGATTTGGATGATGTAATAAGGCACAATGCTTTTGTAGGTGTCTGTTTCTTCTAAGCGTTTGAACTCCGGTAGAGCGGCGTTATAATTCTTGTTGATGTACTCGGCATAAGCGTAGTAATAAGAGGCCGATAAGTCATATTTTGAACTATTTGATTTTAATTCTTTGAAATTGGCAGATGCTTGTGTATAGTCTTTGGTCTGAAGGTAGCAGTATCCTTTGCAGAACAGGATGTCCATTTTTTCACTCGTTTCCAATTGGGAACTGCCTATTTTGTTGAAAAATGGCAAAGCTTTCCCGTAGTTTTTTCTCTCATAATTAATCATGGCCAGCATGTAGTTGGCCCTATCGGAATATGGAGAGTAGGGGTGATGGTTGAGGTATTCGGTGAGTAGCTCCTTTGCGTTGGGCTGGTGGAGGTGGTATGAGTTTGCCGCAATATAAAATTGAGCATCTTGTATTTGAGCAGACTGGGTGGGTTTAGCCGACTTGATAAATCCTTCGAAGCAATGTGTTGAGGCGCTATAATTTTTCTGAAGGTTATACTCCTTTCCTTGAGAGAAAAGTACGTCTTGGTGATTGTATATCAATGTGTGTTGAGCCCAAGTGGCTAAAGTAACAGTCAATGTTAATAAGACTAAAGCAAATTTGTTTTTCATTCTAAAGTGGGTTTATTATTTAGAAGTTTTTTTACTGTGAAAAGTAAGTCGTGAAAAAGAATTAGTTTTGAGTTGTAAAACGATTATGTAATTTAGTTGTCAAATAAAACAACAACTACAATCCATAAAACAGTCTACATCTGTGAAGAAATGAATTTTATAACACCGTTCCTAATGGATTCAAAACCAAACATATCGGTGTTAATCTCATTCAGCGAAACAAAATGACAGGCTGCAACATCATCATCAGCTTTGATTTGAGTGATGTCATATACTGTACATGCAAAAAACAGATCTAAAGTTGGTATCGTTAGACCGCTGTATTCATAACGGTTGGGAAACGAAAATAAGTATCTACATGCACTAATATCTACGCCCAATTCTTCATTAATTTCTCTAATGACCGCTTGTTCGGCTGATTCGTCTTCATCCACAAAACCACCAGGCAAATCCCAACTTCCTTTTGCTGGTTCTTTGCCGCGCTCACACACTAATAATTGCCCTTTTTCGTTAAAGATAAAAACTGCAACAGCCGCTGAAGCGTTAATGTAGTAAACAAAGCCGCAGGATTGACAACGACAAGATTTTTCACTGTTAGTCGCAAAGCTTGACGAACCGCATGAAGGACAGTAATTGAAAAGTTTTGAAAAATGCATAATTTTGAATTTCAAAAACCTAATATTGCAAAGATACAATTTATTACCAATAGAGCAAACGACAGAGTAAAAAGCTAGATAGAATTGTTTTATGTGGTCAATAGTCTTTAGGAGTCGGGCTTTCCCAATATTCGCAAAATGAAGACCGTCAATGTTTGCAGTGGTACCCATGGGGTTGTTGATAACTTTTTGAGAATTAGCAATTTTTTGAAGCCTATTCTCATTATTTTTGTAAAAAAAACGCTTATGAGTAGAAAACTATCTTTCTCAGTTGATGACGACTCAGATGAAGTCGTTCAACGCTATGAGCAATTTTTGAACGGTAATGCTGCTGGCTATTTTGACGTAGAGGAGTTGGAAGGCATCGTGGAGCATTATTTGAAATCTGGCAGAACCAAGGATTGTGCCGGAGCACTTGATTTGGGATTGAGACTACACCCCAATAGCAATGCCCTTAAGACCAAACGTGCAAAAATATACCTTGCCACTGGCGACACCCAAAAAGCGCTCTATGTTTTAGAAAAGCTTACAGAGACCAATGATTACGAAGTGTATCTGCTAAAGATTGAAGTGCTTCTGAAAATAGGAAGACCATCCGAGGCTAGAAAATTAAGGGATATTCTACTGTCACAAGACACCGATGAATTAGACAATGTGTGTTTGGACTTGGCATATATCTATTTGTCACTTACAGATTTCGATGGAGCTGTCTATCTGCTCGAGAAAGGTGATGAGCTAAATGGAGAGAACATCGAATTGCTCTTCGAACTCGCATTTTGCTACGAGCACAAAGAGCAATTTGAAGAAGCCATTACTATATATAATCGTATCATTGACCTCGATACATTCAATCAAGGTGCATGGTTTAATCTAGGGCAGATCTATTTTGTGATGCAGGAATTTCCCAAATCATTGACAGCCTATGATTATGCATTGGCGATAGATGAAAAGGACTCGTTGGCTTGCATTCAGAAAGCCCATGTATTGTTCCAAATGGAGGAATATCAACAGGCCATACAGGCTTATTTGGACTATGATCAAATGTGTGCCAACACCTGGGAGACAGCCGTTTTTATTGCCGAGTGTTATGAAAAATTGGAACGTTACGATGACGCCATCGTGTTTTATCAAAAATCCTTAGATGCTCACCCCAAAAACTATGATGCCCTCACAGGTATAGCAGTATGTTTGTTGGAGCAAGAAAAATATCATGAAAGTAGGGCGTTTATTGACAAAGCCTTGGAGATTGATCCTCAGAGTTCAGATGCTTGGGTTTATCTCGCTGAATCAAACATTGGGTTGGATAGAATTGATGATGCTTTGCAAGCCTATCTACATTCACTCACCCTAGAGCCCGAACAACCAGAAACACTCATGGCAATTGCTAATATTTATCTGGAGAAAGACGACTGTGAAGCTGCATTAGGAAAGTATTCAGAAGCATTGGCCTTGGACGAAC
>CANIXM010000014.1 GCA_947471245.1 Paludibacteraceae bacterium
ATTCCTGCTTGTATGTTGTGCGGTGGTTCTTTGATTTTACTTTGTGATATTGTGTCTCAACTTCCAGTCTATACATTGCCTATTAATACAGTAAGTGCTTTGTTTGGAGCACCTATTATTATTTGGATTATTATTAAGAGAAATTGATAATTCTTTATCAACAAGAAGTTGTGAAATTTTTAGTTTTATGTCAATACTTACCACTCAACATCTTTCTATTGGATATTCCAAAAAAGGAATAGCACAAGTAATCCAGTCATCATTGGATTTGGAGTTACGTGCAGGTGAGTTGGTGTGTCTAATCGGTCCTAATGGTACAGGTAAATCTACACTATTGAGGACTTTATCCGGATTGCAAATGAGTCTGGGTGGTGATGTGCTGATTGACGGGAAGCCCCTTCATAAAATTTCAACTCAAGAAAAAGCATTGCTAATTGCATTGGTACTCACCGATAGGGTTGATGTGGAGAATGCAACAGTGAGAGACATTGTGGCTTTGGGTCGGCATCCCTATTCTGCTTGGTGGGGAAGTTTGAATGGTGAAGATGAACAACTAATCAGTCAAGTGTTGGAAATGGTGCATCTGGGTGATAAGGCGCATTGTTTGTTGACCGAACTTTCAGATGGAGAACGTCAGCGAGCCATGATAGCCAAAGCATTTGCTCAGGACACCCCGATAGTGTTGTTGGACGAGCCCACTGCGCATTTGGACTTGCCTAATAGGGTGGAAATCATGCTCTTGCTGCACAGGCTGGCACACACTACCAACAAAGCAATTTTACTGTCAACTCACGAATTGGATCTTGCACTTCAAGCAGCAGATAAGATTTGGCTTATTAGTAAGGAGAGTGGTGTGGAGAGTGGTGTGCCAGAGGATTTGGTGTTTAATGGTAGTTTTAATAGGGTGTTTGAAAGTCGTGCTTTCTATTTTAATGCTTCAAATGGTAATTTTTCGATGAACTATCCATTGATAAAAAAGGTTGGAGTAACAGGTGACAAGACCAGGATGTACTGGACACTTAGAGCATTGGCGCGTGGAGGATATATGGTAGTGGAAGATGCACCTGTACGTGTAGTGGTGCATGAATTCCACTGGGAGGTAGATGATGCTATTGTGAAATCGATGAACGAATTGTTGAATTATTTAGATAAACATCCTAATGTGGCTATGACTGGTGAGTAGAAGTGAAGGATTGGTTTTTTTAATGAGTGATTTGTTTGGGTTTTAAATGTGAGAGCATCACCGAAATTTTATTCCTCTAAAAAAAGTAAAGATGTGATTGTAATTTATTATCTTTCCAGCATAAATGTCAAATATCTATTCACTACCAGCATTGAAATGACTCGAAAATTAATACTATTAGCAGCATTGTTTTTGTCATTCGTGCCATTTTGCGATAATTTACTCGCACAGCATTCAAAGTCCATAGCTCAATTAAGAAAAAAAGCCGAAAATGAGACCAAATGCTTTTTGAAATTTGTTGATGCCAAAAAAGGTGCTGCGATAATAAATGCTCATGTATCAATTGAGCGATTTGGCGATCTTACGACTGACTCTTTGGGCAAGGTGTACATTCACAAACCTGTCGGAGGTAAGTATTCATTTAGTTTTACTAAGGATGGTTATGTTTCAGCTCAATACGAGTTTGAGATAATCGGCTCTACGGCAGTAGCCAATCATTTTTCCGTTTGCCCTCTTTCTACAAGTAATATCATCTATTTTGTACTTGACTGGGAGAAATCTCCTGCAGATTTGGACTTGCATTTGTTGAAAACGAATGGGTATCATGTGAACTTTAGGAACCCCAAAATAGTTTCAGGTGAAGTGGCACTGCTGGTCAAAGATGATTTTCATGGATATGGACCAGAAACGATAACTTTGTCTCGGCTGGATAACAATGCGGTGTATTATTGTTATGTGCATGATTTTTCACATCAATATTCAAAGCGTTCTTTAACCCTTTCCTATTCCAGAGCAGTGGTGAGGGTATATGTCAACAATGAATTGGCCTATTCCTACAAAGTCCCACCGCTTCACGCAGGTAACAAATGGACTGTTTTTCAGATTAAAAAAGGTGTTTTTAATGTTATGAATAAATTTACTGATAGCATGTAAGTGGATGTAAGCATTTGGTGTCTGCTTGCAGTGGCGATTAATTTATGACTAGAAAGTCGAATGTAACAGTTATGCTTTTTGAAAAACATGTTTTTTTTATTTGCAAAGAAAAATATGCAAAATGTTAGTAATCTAGTCTGTTAATGCTTGTTTGGCAAGATTGATTTGTATGCCATGAGTAAGAAATACACACATGAACTGTCGTTATGATGATTTTATTTATTATTTTTCTATGATTATTAACATTTTTCAATTATTATAATTAAATTTGCCTCTGATGAATTGGTTTTATCATCACGGTTGGTTCTAGTTATGAATTGAAAATCGACTAATAAATTAACACTAATAAGACATGAACAAGCTAAAACACATAGTGATGGTTGCAATTGTGATATTCAGTGTTGTTGATTTGCGTGCCGATTTGAGTGTTAAATCATTCAAAAAAGCTACTGAAGTACTGTCCACTACCCCTCATGATATTCGTAAAGATGCTCATGGCAATGTGTCCGCTTTGGTTAAGGTTATTACTGATCAGACAGGCTACAGATGGGATGCCGAAGGAGAGTTGATCACCTTTGTCCACAAAGAGAATGGTTACTGGCTGTATTTACCCGCCACGCTCAAGCGTCTGACCATTCTCCATGAACGATTGGGGGTGGTAGCAAACTATGCATTTCCCCTCGCACTTCAAAGTGGTGGGATCTACGAAATGGTAATTTCTACCGAAAAAATTACTACCTACGCACCCATAGTCAAACCGCAAATATTCAAAGTCAGTGCTAATAATGTTAGCTTTGAGATGGTGGCTATTAAATCTGGTCACTTCAAGATGGGTTCAGATGACGGCATTAGTGATGAAAGTCCTGTTCATTCCGTTTTATTGTCAGATTATAGTATCGGGAGGACTGAAGTGACTGTGAGCCAATTCAAAGCATTTGTTGATGCCACAGGCTACAAAACCGAAGCAGAGCAAGGTAACGGAAGTAATATCTGGCCTTGGCCAGAAGGAAATCAATGGGTACAAACACCTGGTGTCAACTGGATGTGTAATGCTGTGGGAAAACTTCGTCCAGCTTCAGAAAGTAATCACCCAGTGGTACATGTGAGTTGGAATGACGCCAGAGCATACTGCAAATGGTTGAGCAGTGTGACCGGGAAATCATTCCGATTGCCAACTGAAGCCGAATGGGAATATGCCGCTAGAAGTGGGACTTCCATAGGCAATAAATTCTCGGGAACAGACAAAGAAAACGAATTGTCAAAATACAGTTGGTTTAGATCTAACTCCGAAGGGCCAAATAATAATAACACAAAACAAGTAGGAGGCAAGGCGCCAAATGGATTTGGAATCTATGATATGACTGGTAATGTGTGGGAATGGTGCTCTGATCATTATGGAAGATATTTGGAAACTGTTCAAAAAAATCCAACAGGACCTGATTCTGGAACACGAAGAGTAAGAAGAGGAGGCTGTTGGAACAACGATGCCCCAAACCTTCGTACAGCCAATAGAGATTTTGAGGATCCTGATGCCCGGTATTCAATACTAGGATTTCGGGTGGCATGTACTGGTAATTAAGTGAACGAGTAGACAAGTAGACGACTTAACAAGTAGACAAGTAGACAAGTAGACAAGTTAATGAGTAGACGAGTAGACCAGTAAACGAGTTTTTCTAACTTGTAACTTCTAAATGTAATTCTACTGACAATATCCTAGTTTCTCCTCCTAATTGAATGCATTGAAAAGTGTTGACTTTTCCACTTCCAAATAATGATACGAGCACGACAAATAAACTTTGATACACAAGGAGATATTCATGTGCGAGTTCTTCTTCTAGGTAGGGACAAGCTATCCGACAAATCAAAATCAATTATGTAACAGATGAAAAGATTTGTCAGCCTGCTGTTGTTTTTCTTCTTTATTGTAGCACTTCTATATCCCAGAATAGAGGTTAAATATTTCCGCAAATTAGAGAATGATTCCATAGCTACACTCCTTAAGCAAAGAAAAGATTTGTTTTCTAAGCATTATTCCTCCATTTTATTAGAAAGTAAACTAGATCGTTTTGTGTGTTATTCCGATTCCACCTTGTTGGATCGCTTTCCTATTGACAGCCAAGCTTATTGTTTGATTGTAAACCCGAATACCCGCATATTGAATTTCCGATTTTTAAAGCAAAATACGGAATTAGCATTTCCTCTCCCTATAGCACTCGAAAGAAATGCAAGCTATGAAATGTCACTGGAGGAAGTGGAACAAGTAGCTGCCAAGTCTTTGCAATCTCCAAATGTAACAGTTCATTCGCAACCCGAAGGTGCAACGGTTTATTTAAACTCTAAAATGGTGGGTGTGACACCCTTGTCGATTTATCAACAGCCGGGTAAATATGTTTGGAAGCTTAAGTTAAGTGGTTATTTAAACGAATCGGGGATGGTTACACTCTCTGAAACAGAGTTGAAGCAGCTAACTGTTCATTTAAAACCCAATAGTGCTACAGTGCTAGTAAATACTACGCCCGAAAAAGGAGCACAAGTATTTGTAGATGGAAAAAAAACTGGTAAAATCACACCATGTACCTTAGAAAAACTGACGGTAGGGAGTCATTTGATAGAGGTAAGAAAGTTTATGTACGAAAATGAGAGCAAAAAGATAAAATTGTCGTCAGGTGAGACACAGGCTTTGATGATAGAAATGAACCCTGATTTTGCAGATGTGACCGTCAATACACAGCCTCACTCATCAATCTATATCAATGATTATTTCAAGTCCAACGGCTATTGGAAAGGTAGGTTGAAGCCTGGAACGTATAAATTTCAAGCCTTTAACGATGCAGTTGCTGATTCGGAAACAGTAAAACTCCAGCCTGCCCAGCAACTCAATCTTGTATTGCGCCCCACCAACCTGAAGGGCGCCTTGAAAGTGACAAGCAATCCCAATCAAGCCATTGTGAAAATAGACGGCAAGTCAGTTTGTCAGACGCCAGCATTGCTAGAAACAATGCGTGTTGGGAAATATCATGTGGAGTTGTCCATATTGGGATATGCGCCTTATTCCGAATTGGTTACAGTGTTTCCCAATAAAACGACAGTACTCAATGCCAAACTGTTTAATGGAAGAAGTGTGAATGTTACTTCACTTCCATCAGGAGCAAATATTTATATCGATGGTGTTTACAAAGGAAAGACTCCATTCAAGGGCAAAATGATATACGGAGGGCATACGGTGAGAATAGAGAAAGCGGGTGTGGAAAGTGAGCGACTGGTGTTTTTGCCACCAGCGGGCGGAGAAACCAACTTTCAATTCAAAGTCAACCAGATTTTTCGTAACTTTACAGATACGGCAAGCAATTGCACATTTGATATGGTAGCACTCCGTGGAGGTGTGTTTCAAATGGGGAGTGAGAGTGGCGAGAGTGCCGAAAAACCAGTTCATACGGTATCCATTAATAGCTTCTATATCAGTACTACAGAGGTGACACAAGAGTTGTGGGTAAGCGTAATGGGTGAAAATCCAAGTACATTCATTGGCAGTAAACGATTGCCAGTGGAAAACATCACGTGGGATAGAGCACAACAGTTTATAATAGCGCTCAACAAACTTACAGGAAAAAAATACCGCTTCCCCACAGAAGCTGAGTGGGAGTATGCCGCCTCTACAGCACCCAATGGAAACACCCAAACAATATGGGCTGGGGTGAATGATGATTTTAGTCTTAGTGATTATGCTTGGTTTGATGTCAATTCGCGTAAAAAAACACACCAAGTAGGAACAAAATTACCTAATGTCAATGGACTCTATGACATGAGTGGTAATGTGTCCGAATGGTGCTCAGACTGGTATGATACCTATCCCAACTATCCGGTTTACAATCCAGTAGGAGCAATTATTGGGATGTATAAAGTGAGCCGAGGTGGAAGCTGGTATCGGACAGCTCGAAATTGTCGGGTTTACTTTCGTGATTTGAATAGTCCAAGTAGCAAATCGGACAATATCGGTTTAAGGCTGGTGATGAGTCAGTAATTCGAATTGAAATTCAGGATTAGCTAGCTTGTTTCAGATAGTATAATCTAATGATTAGACTCAAATTCTAGTATTTGATTTGAAACTGAAATGAAATAATTTTTTGTAGTGGTCGTTATTGACACAGATTTTTATGTTTTATGAAACGAGCATGACAAATAAACTTAGACACACAAGGAGATGTTTATGTGCGAGTTCTCCCGTCAAGTCGGGACAGGCTATGTGACATATAAAAAATTAATTATTAACAGATGAAAAATAGATGCATTTTATATTCTTTACTTTTTTTTGTAAGTATTTCCGCTTTTGCCCAACACAAAGTGCATGTGCACGGCCATGTGTATGATGAAAACGAGAAGGGATTGGAGTATGTAAACGTATCGTTGGAAAAAGGCAAACAAGGTACAAGCACCAATCAGCAAGGTTATTATGATTTGAAGTTGGAGATAAAGGACTCCGCAGTATTGGTGTTTTCGCAAGTTGGTTACAAGTCAGAAAGGCATATTGTCAATGCCAAGCAATCTTCATTGGAGCTTTCATTGGTGCTGAGACGAACAACCAAAGAACTTTCTCAAGTGAATGTTATCGGTCAGAAAATGCAGACATCTACTGTGGACATGATAGATGCAACCAAAGTGAGACTGATCCCCAATGTGGCTGGTGGTATAGAATCAATGTTGATGACTTTTGCTGGTGTAAGTTCTAGCAACGAACTAAGTTCGCAGTACAATGTTCGTGGGGGAAATTTTGATGAAAATATGGTTTATGTAAATGGTATAGAGGTGTATAGGCCGTTGTTGGTGAGGTCTGGTCAGCAAGAAGGATTGAGTTTTGTTAACCCAGACATGGTGAAAAATGTATCATTTTCTTCTGGAGGATTTGATGCCCGATATGGAGATAAAATGTCTTCTGTACTCGATATTCAGTATAAAAAGCCAGAAAAATTTGAGTCAACCATCTCAGCCAGTTTTCTAGGAGCTACAGCTTTTGTGGGTACTTCGAATGATAAGTTTACTCAAATGCACGGATTTCGGTATAAGACCAATAGCTATTTGATGGGTACGCTTGATACGCAAGGTGAGTATAAACCACATTTTTTTGATTATCAAACACACCTTACCTATCAGCTTTCTCCAAAAAGCAAACTGTCATTTTTGGGTAACCTTTCACAAAACTCATTTCAGTTTATTCCTCAAACCAGGCAAACTACCTTTGGTACAACAACAGAAGTTGTCAATCTTCGTGTGTTTTTCGAAGGTCAAGAAAAAGATTTGTTTCGAACAGCATTTGGAGCATTGTCATGGGATTTTGAGCCTCAAAAAGGGCTTATGCTCCGTGTGTTGAGTTCGGTGTTCAACACCAATGAAAGTGTGAATTATGATATTGCTGGTGAGTATGTACTCAATGAATCTGTTGGAAATAACAGTACCACAGTGAACGAAGGAAAACTCATTGGTGTGGGCAAGTATCATCAGCATGCTCGGAATTTGCTGAATGCTACAGTGAGCAATGTTGCACACCTGGGAGAATATGATTTTGGACAAAATAAAATGAAATGGGGTGTAACCTTGCAGCATGAACGCATAGATGATCATATCAGTGAGTGGGAGTGGCGTGATTCGGTGGGCTATTCGTTGCCCAGCAACCCATCAAACTTGCAGCTGTATTACAATCTAAAAGCAAGTGATAAGCTCTCATCATGGCGAACATCTGCTTTCTTTCAAGAAACTTACAAATGGAATACGGAGTCCAGTTCAGTGTTATTTACAGGAGGATTGCGCGGAAATTATTGGACATTCAACAATGAATTCCTTCTCAGTCCTCGTCTCTCGGTAGCTGTGTTACCACATTGGAAGAAAGATTTTAGTTTTAGATTTGCCTCAGGACTTTATTATCAAGCACCTTTTTACAAAGAGATTAGAGACACGCTCACAAATGCGCTAGGCAATGTAAATGTACATTTGAACAATAACATAAAATCTCCACGCTCCCTACATTTTGTTTTGGGTGGCGACTATTATTTCAAGACTTTTGGGCGAGCATTGAAGTTTACTTCCGAAGTCTATCTCAAGTTAGCTGATAGAATGATTTCATACACAGTAGACAATGTTCAGGTGCGCTATTCAGGTGTTAACGACGCCAAGGCCTACACAGCAGGGGTGGATTTCAAATTATATGGTGAGTTTCTTCCAGGAGCTGATTCGTGGATCAATTTGTCATTGATGCAATCCAAAATGATGCTTGATAATGATTTGTTTACCTACTACCAATTTGTTGATAATAAAGTAGTCACAACCAAATCTCATCGAGGATGGTACCCTTCAGCTAATGAACAGCGATTTGTGTTTTCCATGCTTTTTCAGGACTATTTGCCCAATAATCCCAAATACAAACTTCATTTGAAAATGGTGATTTCTGATGGATTGTCATTCGGACCACCTCGTGATATCAAGACTCAGAATGCATACAGAACGCCTCCTTATAGGCGTGTGGATATAGGCGCCTCACGGGTGCTGGTGAGTGGTGATGATAAAATCATGAGTAAGCCATTTTTCAAACACATCAAAAGCATTTGGTTGAACGCAGAGGTTTTCAATTTGTTGGATTTTGCAAATGTCAATTCCTATTATTGGGTGACAAAAACTGATGCATCACAAATGGCAGTGCCTAATTTTTTGACCAGTAGGATGTTTAATCTCAAAGTGATAGTGGATTTGAAATAATTAGTAGTAAGTACTTTAAGATTGAACTGTTTTTTTTTTTTGTACTATAACGAATTAGGTGGGTGAAACCAATGAATGAAATTATAACCACAAAAGGTAAGAAAAAAAATGATAATTGATAATTGATAATTGACAATTGAAGAGACGTTGTATGCGGCGTCTGATAAATTATTTTTTGAACATAAAGGCACAAAGGCACGAAGACGCTATCGCCATAGGCAAATATCACGAAGTAAATATCGCCAAAGGCAAATATCGCGAAGCAAATATCACGAAGTAAATATCGCGAAGCAAATATCGCCGAAGGCAAATATCGCCGCAGGCAAATATCACGAAGCAAATATCGCCGCAGGCAAATATCACGAAGTAAATATCGCGAAGCAAATATCGCCGCAGGCAAAATATCGCAAAGCTTTTGTCGCCACAGGCATTATTATCGTGTACCCACCCAAAACGTTATAGAGCCCTATTTTTTGTTCGGTTTCTCACTTTTTTTATTGGTTGATTTTCATTACTTTTGCAGTTACGATTTTATAATTTAATGGTTAGAAGCTGTTTGAAGTCTGCTAACCATATCACTGCAAACTGAATAAAATGCCACACACATCACATCGTGGGCAATTAATGCCCGAATCGCCAATTCGTAAATTAGTACCTCTATCCGACAAAGCTAAAGCTCGGGGTATCAAAGTGTACCATCTCAATATCGGTCAACCCGATTTAAAAACTCCCGAAGTAGCACTTGAGGCCATCAGAAATATCGATAGGACAGTGTTAGAATATAGCCCTAGTGATGGTATCAGAAGTTTGAAATCCAAACTGGCGGCTTATTACCACACCTTCAATATTGATGTTACTGAGGATGATATTATAGTGACAACAGGTGGATCCGAAGCGGTCAACTTTGCATTTATGAGTTGCCTCGATCCGGGTGATGAAATCATTGTGCCCGAACCAGCCTATGCCAACTACACTGCCTTTGCTATTGGAGCTGGAGCGATAGTTCGTCCAGTGGTGTCATCTATTGAAGATGGCTTTTCACTACCAGCTATCGAAAAATTCGAAGAACTCATCACTCCCAAAACTAAAGGGATATTGATTTGTAATCCCAATAATCCAACTGGCTATTTATATACCCGTGCAGAAATGAACAAGATTCGTGATCTGGTAAAGAAGTATGATTTATACTTGTTTTCGGATGAGGTCTATCGCGAGTTTTGTTATACCGGTGCTCCCTATATTTCGGCGTTTCACTTAGATGGAATTGAAGAAAATGTGGTGTTGATTGATTCGGTGTCAAAGCGTTATAGCATGACCGGCATCCGCATAGGTGCTATCGTGTGCAAAAACAAAGAAGTTAGAAAGAACGTGATGAAGTTTTGTCAGGCTCGCCTTAGTCCGCCACTTTTGGGACAAATTGCTGCTGAGGCAGCCATGAGTACTCCTGCAGATTATATGTTGGAAATGTACAATGAATATGTAGAGCGCAGAAAATTTTTAATTGATGGGCTAAATAGAATTCCTGGAGTTTATTCACCGATTCCCATGGGTGCATTTTATACCGTAGCTCGATTGCCTATTGACGATGCTGATAAATTTTGCGCTTGGTTGCTTTCAGATTTTGAACACGAAGGACAAACAGTGATGATGGCACCAGCATCAGGTTTCTACACCATTGACGGACTTGGCAAGGACGAAGTGAGAATAGCTTATGTGCTTGATAAAGAGGATTTAAAACAAGCCATGTTGGTGCTAAAGAAGGCGTTGGAAGTGTATCCTGGAAGAACGATTTGATAATTGATAATTGATAATTAATAAGGGTGGATTTTTGGATTGAACTAATTAAGTGAATTAAAAAAGTGTCTTTAGAATATTTTATAGCAAAACGCATCCATTTTCAGCAGGGCAAGAAGAATATTTCTCGCCCTGCTGTACGTATTGCTACTATTGGGATTGCATTGGGATTGGCAGTGATGATTGTGGCTGTGGCTGTGGTGATAGGGTTCAAAAATGAGATAAGGAAAAAGACCATAGGGTTTGGGGGGCATATACAGGTAACAAATTTTGATAATAATAATACCTACGCCATGAATCCCATACAGGTTCATCCCTCACTTATTCGGAAGATAAATGGGATTAATGGCGTAAAGCATGTTGAGAGATTTGCCACCAAACCAGGCATTATAAAGACTGATACGGAGTTTCAGGGGGTAGTAATCAAAGGTATTGATGGGGGTTTTGACTGGAATTTCTTTAAGTCGAATCTTCAGGAAGGTAAACTGTTGAATTTAAGTGGTTCGGATCCTAGTAACGAAGTTGTATTGTCTAAATATCTGGCCGATTTGTTGAATTTGAAGCTGGGTGATAGCTTTTACACCTACTTTATTCAGGATCAGGTAAGGGCTCGAAAATTTAAAATAGTGGGAATTTATTCTACCAATTTTATTGAATATGACAAGCTATTTGTGCTGGCAGATATTCGACAAGTGCAGGCACTCAACAACTGGGATATTAATACATTTAGCGGTCTTGAGATATTGATTAATGATTTTGATCGCATAGACCAGCTTGGTGACAAAGTGTATGAATCAACAGCCAATATTTTCAATAAACAAGGCAATGCTTATGTCACTCAAACTATCAAACAACTCAATCCGCAGATTTTTAGTTGGTTGGACTTGTTGGATATGAATGTGTGGGTCATATTGGTGCTCATGCTTTCGGTAGCAGGATTTAATATGATTTCGGGATTGATGATTTTGATTTTAGAACGAACAAATATGATCGGTATTCTCAAATCACTTGGAGCAACAGATTTCTCCATCCGAAAGGTGTTTTTGTTCCACTCCTTTTTCTTAATTGGGAAAGGGATGATATGGGGCAATGTCATTGGGCTGTCACTTTGTGCCATTCAATATTTTACTCACGCCATTCCGCTTGATCCGCAGGCATATTATGTGGCTACAGTGCCTGTTTGTTTTGATTGGGTGTATTTGATTTTGCTGAATGTAGGTACTTTACTTGCGTCATTGTTGCTAATGATTGCACCTTCTTATCTGATTACTAAAATATCACCCGCAAAGATTATCCGGTATGAATAGTGGGAGTGGTGATTGTTGGATTGATTAGTAGAGTGAAAAATATCAATTCATGTAGTTAATTCTTATAAAAACTACCTAAGAATATGATTAAAGAAAGAATAGAGTTATTGCGTCAAGAATTGGAGCAGCATAATTACAATTATTATGTGCTGTCGTCACCCGTTGTTTCCGATTTTGAATATGACTTGATGATGAAGCAGTTGGTGGATTTGGAACGACAATGCCCAGAATATTTTGACCCAAACTCACCCAGTCAGCGTGTCGGCAGTGATATTAACGCAGCATTCAAGCAAGTGGCACATATTTACCCCATGCTTTCATTGTCCAATACTTATTCGGCAGAAGAAGTTCAGGATTTTTACGATAGAGTTAGCAAGGCATTAAATGATGGCTTTGAACTGGTGTGTGAATTGAAGTATGACGGAACATCCATTTCACTCACTTACCAGCATGGAGCTTTGGTGCGTGCGGTGACCCGTGGAGATGGAGAAAAAGGCGATGATGTTACTGCCAATGTGCGTACCATTCGTTCTGTTCCTTTAAAGTTGCGAGGTGATTACCCTGATGAGTTTGAGATACGTGGTGAAATACTGATGCCATGGGCTGTGTTTGACGAGCTGAATCGTGAGCGTGAAGCACAGGAAGAACCCCTTTTTGCCAATCCTCGTAATGCAGCAGCTGGTACACTCAAGTTGCAAAATGCTAATATGGTTGCAAGTCGGAAGTTGGATGGATATTTTTATTATTTGCTAGGAGAAAAACTACCATCAACATCTCATTCCGACAATTTGGACAAAGCAGCCACATGGGGCTTTAAAACCTCCGATGCCACTAAGGTGTGTAAGACTTTGGATGAGGTGTGGGCATTTATAAAATACTGGGATGTGGAACGAAAAAATCTTCCAGTAGCTACTGATGGTATTGTGATTAAAGTCAATTCGGTGACACAGCAACGATCATTGGGGCTCACAGCCAAGTCGCCTCGATGGGCGGTAGCCTATAAGTTTCAAGCCGAAAAAGCATTGACAAGACTCAATTCGGTTTCCTATCAGGTGGGTAGAACTGGCGCTGTAACCCCTGTGGCCAATTTGGATCCAGTTCAATTGTCGGGCACAACCGTAAAACGTGCATCACTTCATAATGCAGACATCATCAAGTCACTAGATTTACACATTGGCGATATGGTATTTGTAGAAAAAGGGGGTGAGATTATTCCAAAAATTACAGCCGTAGACAAGGATGCCAGAATATTAATTGGAGATGCCGTGAATTTTATCAAAAAATGCCCCGAGTGCGGTGCCAATTTGGTAAGATACGAAGGCGAAGCTGCACATTACTGTCCAAATGAGAATCACTGTCCACCACAGATTAAGGGTAAAATAGAACATTTTGTAGGCCGAAAGGCAATGAACATCGAAGGTTTAGGAGGCGAAACAATAAATTTGCTATATCAAAACAATTTATTGAGTAAAATTTCCGATATTTACAGTTTGAAAATGGGTGACCTAGTGCAACTTGAAAGATTAGGATCTAAATCAGCCCAAAACATTCAGTTGGCCGTCCAAAAGTCTAAAGAAGTGCCGTTTGAACGAGTGTTGTTTTCACTAGGGATCAGATTTGTAGGAGAGACAGTAGCTAAGAAACTTGCATTTGCGTTCATTAATATTGAGGACCTAATAACTACAAATTATGAGCAGTTGGTAGAAGTGGATGAAATTGGTGAACGTATAGCGCAAAGCGTGGTGCGATATTTTTCAGATGAAGAAAATTTGAAAACTGTTCGTCTCCTCAAAGAATATGGATTACAGATGACACTCTCCGATGATAAGTTGGAGGCCATGGGCACATCGCTATCGGGGCTGTCCATTGTCATAAGTGGCACATTTAGACATCACTCGCGCGATGAATATAAAGCCATGATAGAGCAGCACGGGGGAAAGAATGTAGCAAGTGTCTCTGCCAAAACATCGTTTATACTTGCTGGTGAGAACATGGGTCCCGAAAAACTTAAAAAGGCAGAAGCATTGGGTGTACAACTAATGAATGAGGATGATTTTTTATCATTGTTGATTAAAGAATAGATTCCAAATTAAGCTAGGTAAATTAATATGTTTCAGAAGATTAATACATTTTTGTTCAATAGACAAGCTCATAAATTAGCTAGTTCAAATGAGCGTGAACGATGCTTTGTTAGTTACAAGAAAGCAAAGACCGTGTTTCTTCTTTTTGAAAGTGACTTCACTGAAAAAAATGCCGTTATTC
>CANIXM010000015.1 GCA_947471245.1 Paludibacteraceae bacterium
TGGAGTGGACTGCACCAAAGAACAGCATCAAGCCAATAGACGAACAGAGGTGAAAGTGACAGGCTACACCACCTACCAAAAACATGCTGTTGACACTGATGCCAATTTGTACAAAGATGGAGATAAAGTGCATAGGTCACAGTTGCCAGCTGGCTTCTTTGACGAATGCGACCCGGAGAAGGCCTTGCCATTGGAAGTGATACCTGAGAAAGGAAAGAAAGCAGGAGCAAAGAAGAAATAGATGAGCTGAGACAAGTAAGAAAAACTTAATAATGTCGTATTCTTTATATCAATTGCCGACCCATTTATGGGTCGGATAGATAAGTAGAATAAGATATTGGCTTTAGCCTAACAATGACAAAATTTGGCTAAAGCCCTGTGACTCTTGAATATTTATTCCGCTCCATAAACGGGACGGCAATTAAAATAATCAGACACTAAATGTAACATTCAAAATACGACACTATATTTATCCTGCCACTTAATTGAACAAAAAACTCCTCGTTGCCAATCAATGGCCCGAGGAGTTTATCGTAAAGTATAATTATTGATTCTACTTTTTAGTCATGCGTTTACGCTCATTTTCGTCCAGATAAATTTTACGAAGACGAATTGACGATGGAGTTAACTCCACATATTCATCTTCCTTAATATACTCAAGGGCTTCTTCCAAACTAAACACGATTGGTGGAATAAGTTTTGTCTTGTCATCAGCTCCAGAAGCGCGCATGTTGGTAAGTTTCTTGGACTTGGTGACATTCACCACCATATCGCCTTCTTTGGCACTTTCTCCCACCACTTGTCCGGCGTAAATTTCATCTTGTGGGAAAATGAAGAAACGACCTCTGTCTTGAAGTTTATCGATGGCATAAGCAAAAGCGGTGCCGCTTTCCATAGCAATGATTGAACCGTTAGAACGTTTTTCGATGTTTCCTTTATAGGGTTGATACTCGAAAAAACGGTGTGACATAATGGCCTCTCCAGCCGAAGCGGTAAGTACATTGTTTCTTAGTCCGATGATACCACGTGAAGGTATCAAAAACTCTAACTGAATGCGGTCATTGACTACTTCCATGCTCAGCATTTCACCTTTACGCATGGCTACCATTTCAATGATTTTACCTGAACATTCCTCTGGGAGGTTGATGGTAAGTTGCTCAATTGGTTCGCAACGCTTTCCGTCTATTTCTTTAAAAATAACTTGTGGTTGTCCCACTTGCAACTCATAGCCTTCGCGACGCATGGTTTCAATCAACACTGACAAGTGAAGAACACCGCGTCCAAAGACATTCCAGATATCAGAATCTATGTTTTTTTCTACGCGTAATGCAAGGTTCTTATCCAATTCCTTAACCAATCTATCATGAATGTGTCGCGAAGTTACAAACTTCCCTTCCTTGCCGAAGAATGGGGAGTTGTTGATGGTAAACACCATGCTCATAGTTGGTTCATCAATAGCAATGGGCGTAAGCGGTTCAGGATTTTGCAAGTCAGCTATCGAATCGCCAATTTCAAACCCTTCAATCCCAACCAATGCACAGATATCGCCTGAACGCACTTCGGTAGTACGTGTACGACCAAGACCTGTGAACATGTGCAATTCTTTGATACGCGATTTTACGATTGCACCATCACGTTTCACCAAGTTCACATCCATACCTTCACGCAAAATTCCGCGGTGCAAACGACCCACAGCAATACGACCTACGTAAGACGAAAAGTCCAATGAAGTGATCAACATCTGAGGAGTACCTTCGATAAATGGAGGCGCTGGAATGTGTTCGATGATGGCATCTAAAAGTGGAACAATATCTTCTGTTGGCTTGTTCCAATCCTCAGACATCCAGTTTTGCTTAGCTGAACCATAAATGGTGTGGAAGTCAAGCTGTTCTTCAGTAGCATTGAGGTTGTACATCAAATCAAACACCGCCTCGTGAACTACGTCAGGGCGACAGTTTGGTTTATCCACTTTATTGACCACCACAATGGGTTTAAGTCCTATTTGTAAGGCTTTCTGTAACACAAAACGAGTTTGAGGCATTGGCCCCTCAAAAGCATCCACCAACAGTAAAACACCATCGGCCATGTTTAACACGCGCTCCACTTCACCACCAAAGTCGGAGTGACCCGGAGTGTCAATAATATTAATCTTATATCCATTGTAATCGATGGATACGTTTTTTGCCAAAATGGTAATGCCTCGTTCACGCTCCAGGTCATTGTTATCCATTATCAATTCACCCGTTTTTTCGTTATCTCTAAACAAATGACCAGCCAATAGCATCTTATCTACTAAGGTAGTTTTACCGTGGTCAACGTGTGCAATAATAGCGATATTTCTAATTTTCTGCATTTTATAAGTTTTTTCTTGAGGGCGCAAAGGTAGTGAAAAATTTCCAAACTAACTCTTAGCTATTCTGGCTAAAACCTATCAGTAAGGAAAATTTAATCTGTATTACAAAGTGAATGCATTTTTTGGGATCATGAAGAATGGGTACGAATGTATTCGTTTACTAGTCTAGCTGTTTACTTACCAATACAAAAACGCTTATCAATAGACAATCGCTTTTGGCACCGTCAATTATATTTGATGGCATTAGTAAATAATTTAAAACTGACTTAAAGTAATTCTTTCAATTCCAACAAATCACTGATAACGTAAGTCGGTGAGATTTGATCTGCAACAATGGGGCGGTAAGTGTTGTAATAGATTTGATCCATCCCTACATTGCGAGCACCAACAATATCGGCCGTATAGCTATCACCTATCATAATGGCATCGGAAGGAAGGGCTCCATTGAGTTGGAGGGCATATTCAAAAATTCGGCGATCGGGTTTCAAGGCATTTGCCGACTGCGAAAGGACCACATGTTCGAAGTATTTTTCCAGTTTTGCATTTTTCAATTTCTTGTATTGAACCTCTATAAACCCATTCGAAACGATGGTCAATGGATACTTTGCATGCAGATAATCTAGCACTTCAATGGCATGGGGCATTAGAGTGGTTTTATTTGGTAATAACATTAGAAACTCAGCACTTATCAGTTCGGCAAGTCGCACATTATCCTCACCAACTTGTCGTAGTGGATGTAAGAACCGCTCTACATTCAAATACTCCTTGGTCACCAAACCTTTGCCGTAGAGTTCCCACAACTCAAAATTCCGCTTGGCATAAAGTCCAAAGTATTGATCAAAATCATTGAAGTACTGTGCAAGCTGACGATCTGCAAAGATTTCGCGTAGCACACATTTGGAGTTGGAGTGAAAGTTCCAGAGCGTATCATCCAAGTCTAAAAAAACATATTTATACATAACAAAAAATTGCAAGTTACAATATCGAGTTACTTTCGCAAAGAAAATGCGTTTCTCTACAATAGAAAAACGCATAAAGCATAACTGGTTGACAATTAAGGAGTCTATCAGAATTCATAGTCCACTGTGGTCAATCTACCTCTATTACTAAATACTTGCTCACACTCCAAAACTCATTCGTATCTACGATGAGCAACACGAAATTTCCATTGTCTTTCTCCAATGTGTAAGACGATTTAGGATGATTGGTCAGTATTTTGGCTCTGGTAGAGTACAGTGGAATAGACTTGGTGTTTCGGGCATCGATGCGTACAAAGTAGTTCTTGTTAAAGTCTTGCTGCAACACTCGCTGTGGACTAAACAGCCCATCAGATGTCACAATTTTTTGATCTTTCAGTTCTTTGCGTGTCCCGAACACATACCAAGCCGTGTGTATGGTTGCATCTTGTTCTTTAATCTTATCTTGTTTAGATTTATTGTCATTAGAGAGTTCATCCACATCCTTTCCCAGTTTATCCACCGCACTACCGAGCTGAGTTATCAGTGAGTCCTTCTCTGCAAGCTTCTCATTTAGAAAAAGAACTTTAAACGATTCTTCTTCCAGCATTTTTGTCAATCGTTCAATAGATTGCTCAAGTTCGGATGATTTAAAGGCACTCTTTTTGAGTTTGGCTTTCAGTTTGTCCAGTTCATCCTTATTGGTTTGTAGCATCTGATTGATGTATGACAAATCTTCATTAATCTTTGTGCGAGTGTCATCATCCATGTCTTGCCCAGGAGGAAGAATGGTAATGGTATTCTCGGTCGATTTGATTTTTTCGATATTTTGTTCAATCTGATTCATGGCCGAAAAATAACCATCTACCTCCTCTTGAAGCTTGTCTTTGGACATTCTGAGCGAGTCATTTTGCGCTTTGAGATGCTCATAGTCGTTGCTACGTTTTCCGCATGACACGAAAGTGCAAACCAACATCACCAATGTAACGAGTTTTGTGTTCATAATTTATTAATCCAAGAAACTAATTTGTTATATATGAATTACTTATGGCAAAATACAAAAAGAGCATTTGTCAATATGAGCTACAGTAAAGGTAAAGTTAATCTTCAGATCCCGCAACTACTAGCACTATTTCTCCCTTGGGTGATTTTTCGGTAAAATACTGAATCAATTCATTTAATGTACCTCGTTTTGTTTCTTCAAAAACCTTTGATATTTCGCGAGATACAGATGCTTTTCTTTCTGTTCCTAACACCTGAGACAGTTGCGTTAGAGTCTTTATTAGTCTGAATGGTGATTCGTAAAAAATCATTGTTCTGGATTCATTCGACAGTTCGTTTATTTTGGTCTGACGTCCTTTTTTTTGAGGCAGAAACCCCTCGAAACAAAACCGATCATTGGGCAATCCTGACGCTACCAATGCTGGCACAAATGCTGTGGCACCAGGAAGACACTCCACATCAATGTCGTTTTCAAGACAAGCTCTTACCACCAAAAAACCTGGATCAGAGATGGCTGGTGTGCCTGCATCAGATATCAACGCCACTTGCTGTCCGCTGAGTATGCGTTGCACTACGGCACTTACCGTCTTGTGTTCATTAAACTTGTGATGTGACTGCATGGGTGTTTTGATGTCAAAATGCTTCATCAAAAATCCGCTTGTACGCGTATCCTCTGCCAATATCAAATCAGCTTCCTTCAACACGCGAATGGCCCTGAATGTCATATCCTCCAAATTTCCCACTGGAGTGGGCACTACAAATAATTTCAAGTCAAGGGTATTAAATAATTACAAGAATCTAGTTCTAAGTCTGCCTGTTCTTAATGCTGACGCACAGGCAATCTCATTACGGTGTATTCATTTACCAACTTATTGGTCATCAACCTAAATAAACCTTCGTTTGATGATGCGGTAAAAGTCGGCAGCTGACTCATTGTATCTCTCCCACTTGTATTTTTTTTCCAAAAAATCCATTGCCTCTGCAAGCGTCACAGCATGGTTGATATACGTCAATGTTTTGTTCATATCTTCACCATTGCCATTAAACAATTCACGCTGAAAACGAAATCGTTCGCCAATGCTAATGGCTTTTTTCACATCAGTTATACGTCGGTTCTCCACTCCGAATACTTGTGACTGCTCAGCCACTGTGGCAAACAAACTGGGCTGAAACGTAGGCACACCATCCTCAATGATTTTCGAATCATTGGTTACCGACTCCATGGGCACTTCATCGAAACCAGGAAACACCAGATTTCCATTTTGAACCACCACTGGGATTGCAATTTCATCCAACATTGTTTCCTCTTCCACGTTTTCGACCTCCACTACTGGTGCGTCGTCGTCTTTCATCTCATCTACCTTTGCGGATTCTTCTTCAACTTCTAACAATTGCTCTTCATCAGGAGTCAGCTCATGATTATTTTCATCTTCATTCGTAAGAGACACCATCTTTGTTGGCGCCTCCAAAGACCCATCAAATTCTAGTTCAGAATCATTATCTACACTATTTTCTTGCTCAAAACTTAGAATTTCCACCGGTTGCATTTCTTCCTGCTCATCAGCAACTATGTCATCAGCCACCAAAGCAACGTCAAACTCAACTGACTCTTCCACTTCCTGCTGTGCATCCACATCCTCAGCATCCAAAACATGGTCTGCCAACGCGAAAAAGTCTGATTCAACTCGCTCATGCTCCAGCTCATCAACGATCAACTCTACTTGCTCATCATCTGCAAGTGAAATTGTTTCAAATTCATTC
Organism: Paludibacteraceae bacterium; assembly: GCA_947471245.1. Classification (GTDB taxonomy): domain Bacteria; phylum Bacteroidota; class Bacteroidia; order Bacteroidales; family Paludibacteraceae; genus Paludibacter. The sequence continues at coordinate 6,073 of CANIXM010000015.1, forward strand.
TCATTCATCACTGTCAGTTCATCGTCTGCAATCATTTCTAGAGATGCCTCCAACTCTTGATCCACAAACTCCTCAACAGACACACTTGGCACTTCCACGTGCTGCTCCTCAGGCTCACCAGGCAACCTAATATCCTGAATATCTTCCTTATAAAGGCTCAAATTTTGTAAGTGAGTTTGGATTTCAAGTGTCTTCTGATACACCATTTGAATCACCTCCTCAGGATATTCATTGATAATTAGAAATCCCTCAGTCATCAAATCCAACTGGCGTATATCTTTCCAGAGCATGGTAACTAATACTCTTCTGTTCATATCTTTTTTGCGTAAAACAATTTCTTGGGTTGGTATTTTTTCTAACTTTGTACAGCCTATATGCACATGCTTATCCAAACAGCCTTTTAACGGGCGTAAAGATACTAATTATGCCAGAAAAAAGAAAGAAAATTGAACACTTATTTTCAACAATAGCAAATGTACGTTGAGTAAAAAAAACGAATTAAAAATAGGCTGAGAAGATATTGTTAACAAACGCTTTAAAACAAAAGATATGCTTTCAAAACCATTTACCTTTGACCGTGTCGTACGCATCACCATCGGTCTGAGCATTGCTACCATTATCTTCCTTCTAATCAACCGACTAAGCAATGTGCTACTGCCATTTCTTCTCTCATGGCTTTTGGCTTACCTACTACAACCAATTGTTCACTTTTTTCAACACACCCTGAGGTTGAAAAACCGAGCTTTAGCAGTAGTGGCAACACTACTTTTATTCTTTGGGATGTTAATCGGTGCTTTGTGGATAATGATACCACTAATCATCGATGAGCTCACCAAACTATCCACACTAACAGTCAGATACGCACAACAAATAGACCCCAACACCATCATCCCTGTGGCTTGGCAGCACAGCATCAACAGCTATCTGAGCAACATGAATTTTCAAAACATGATGCACGATGAAAATATCATGACAGCCGTCAAAAACATTGCTCCTCAGCTATGGGATTTGCTCAACAATTCCATCAGTTTCATCATGGGGCTGGCAGGCATTTTTGTTATGATTATCTATTTGATTTTTATTCTTATGGATTTCGAAAACATCTCAGAAGGATGGTTCAATCTTATCCCTGTGAAATATCGTTCACTGGCTGGCGATATCATTTCCGACTTAGAAATGGGCATGAATAGGTATTTCAGAGGACAAGCACTGGTAGCTACTATTGTGGGCACTTTATTTGTAATTGGATTTAGCATCATTGACCTACCACTGGGATTGGCCATGGGACTCACCATCGGACTGCTAGATTTAATTCCCTATCTTAAAATCATCGGCATATTACCTGCCATCACATTATCGCTACTGCATGCTGTTGAAAAAAACCAATCTGCAAGCTCAGCCCTGCTGGCAGTTTTGGCAGTGTTTGCAGTTGTGCAAATCATTGAAGACATGGTGATAGTGCCAAAAATAATGGGTAAAGTCACAGGGATGAATCCTGCAGTCATCCTACTTTCGCTTTCAATCTGGGGATCACTGATGGGATTAAGTGGGCTCATCATTGCACTACCAATGACAACACTCATTAGTTCATACTACAAACGCTATGTGCTCAAAGAGAAAAAAACAAAAAAAGAAAGTGAAACAGTTGCTGCACCACAGCCCCAAACCGCCGAATGAAAAGCACCACACTCACCCTTATAATGATCCTACTTGGATGCATCTGTTCAAGCGCTCAGGACAATCGGCTGAAAACCGATGACTATATCTACTGGCAACCAGACATGATGTTTGAATTCTCAGACTTCAAACAACATGCTGACAAGGAAACACTTGAGTCATTCAAGAAACTGTGGATCAGCTCATCGGCCTCTGTTCAGATACAGGTGGTGATGGATGAACCAGTAAGAAACAGGGGGTTTAAAATCAAGAAAGAAAAGGTGTACATCGCACCTGTGTTTTGCACGAAGCAATCGTGCCAGATAGGCGAAATGGAACGAGCGCTTGAATATGCCACATTGCAACTTGACATTGCCGAATGGTGTGCCAGACAGACAAGGAAAAGAATTAAAGACTTGGAGAAAATAAAAAACACTCGAGGTCTGGTAAAAGACTCACTGCCAGCAATGATTGACGAAATGTATGCATCCATGAATGAGTTGTTGGGTGCATTTTCCAACCAAGTGATTGTTAAAAAAAAGGAAGGTGCCTTTGATCAATGGCGAAAAAAGTGCGACCAGCTACTGAAAGAAACCAAACAACATGCCACCACAGCAGAGGAATGCAATAGGTTTATCAACGACGCACCCTACTCCGAAGACTTCAAAGAAAGCTACAAAGTGTTGGAAAAATAAAACGCATCACCCATTCCAACCAATTACTCCACCTTTTGAATGTCACGAATCATAAGTTGTATGGTGGTATTGCCATTGAAGTGGTTTTCTTCTAAGGTATAGCAGACATCTAGCCTATTCAAGGCTTTTAGGTGGTCGTTGTATTCGTGCATCCGAAACGCAATGCCATTGATGACATTCTCCGAACTGGCATCCACCAACTCCAACTTCAAATGCTCTTGCTCCTTCCCCACCAATCGACTAGTGCCGTAGTCCCACACGTTTTTAGACACAAAGAAAGGTTTCATATTTCCAGGACCAAAAGGAGCAAACTGCTTAAGCACCCTGAAAAACTTGGGCGTAATATCCTTGAATTCAAGCACTGCATCAATATCTATCTGCGGGTATGTTTGACTTTCAAGGATATTTTCCGAAACATATTTCTCTAATCGCTTAGTAAACTCAAGAATATTTTCTTCACGCATAGACAGTCCAGCTGCATACATGTGTCCACCAAATGTTTCAAGTAAGTCCCTGCAGGAGTCTATAGCTTTGTAAATATCAAAACCGGGCACTGACCTGGCAGACCCAGATGCAAATCCATTCGAATTGCTAAGAACAATAGCAGGCTTATAAAACTCCTCGGTAAGGCGCGATGCCACTATTCCTATCACACCTTTGTGCCAGTCTGGCTTATGCACCACAATGGATCTACGATGAGCATATTTATCATCACCGGCTATCAAAGCTATAGCCTCATCGGTGATTGATTTATCAAGCCCCTTGCGGTCTTTGTTGTATTCATTGATGGTGTCACTTTTCTCTTTAACGAACTCGAGATCGTTGGAGATAAGTAGTTCCACAGCCTCAGAGGCCAGTTTCATCCTGCCAGAAGCGTTGATACGTGGCCCTATTTTAAACACTATATCACTGATGGTAATCTCTTTATCTCCCAGCCCACATACATCCAATATCCCTTTTAGACCGGGGCTCGGATTGGAGTTGATTTGCTTTAGACCAAAATAAGCCAATATCCTGTTCTCACCCACTATAGGCACAATGTCCGAAGCAATGCTCAGCGCCAACAAATCCAACAGGGGAGTCAGCTCTAAAAAATCGATATTATTAGTAATGGCAAAAGCCTGCATCAATTTAAATCCCACTCCACATCCAGAAAGATGCTTGAATGGATATTCGCAATCTAGACGCTTAGGGTCAAGTACAGCCACAGCTGGGGGCAACACACTGTCTGGCATGTGGTGGTCACAAATGATAAAATCAACACCTTTTTGGGAAGCATATTTGACTTTCTCCACAGCTTTGATGCCGCAGTCAAGCGCAATGATCAATTTGAAATTATTCTCAGCCGCAAAGTCTATACCTTGAACAGATATGCCATAACCCTCAGTATATCTATCGGGGATGTAGAAATCCAAATTTGCATAATACTGCTTAAGAAACTTAAAAACCAAAGCTACAGAGGTAGTCCCATCCACATCATAATCGCCATATACCATTATTTTTTCGTTACGTTGCATGGCTTTGGTTAGGCGCTTAACCGCCACATCCATGTCTTTCATCAAAAACGGATCATGCAAATTACAAAAATCGGGACGAAAAAAACTTCTTGCCTCTTCGAAGGTAGTAATGTCGCGCTCTATCAGCAACTGAGCAAGCATGGGGCTAATACTCAAATCATCAGCCAATTGCTGTTGAATGACCCTTTGCTCATCTGTTAGCGTCTTAAAAATCCACTTATTTATCATGTTTATATTTTTTTCTACTCTAACGACGGACAAACGCCCATCAATGACTGCCACTTCCCTACATTTCAACACATTAACGTGACCTATTCAAACACATTATTTTCCGATACAACATTGGTAAAAGTATATAAATTTCATTAATCCCACAACAGAAACACAACAAAGCATCAAACCCTACTGGAACACACACCAAGTATTTTAGAAGGAAAAATTTAATTTTTTCATGTTTAAATACCCATGCTGAAATAATCTGCAAAAAAATTCGTTATTTTGTAATCACTAAAGTACTCACTTTGGCGCCTATCAACACATATACAATGAAGGAAGAAATTCAAAAAGCTATAAAAACACTCAGAGATGGTGGTCTTATATTATTTCCTACAGACACATATTGGTCCATTGGAGGCGATGCGACCAACGAGCAAGCGGTAAGTAAAATGCTTGCTTTAACGCAACTTGACAGCGCCGCAAACTTAGAAGTATTGATAGATCAGGCTGGCAAACTACAATCCTATTTAGAAGAAGTGCCAGAGATGGCCTGGGATTTAATCGAACTCAGCGAGAAGCCACTCACCATTATCTATTCGCAAGTAAAAAATCTTGCTACCAACCTACTTTCTGATGACAAATCGGTCGGAATAAGAGTCACTCGTGAAGTGTTTTCAAGAAATCTTTGTACGCAGTTTCGAAACCCAATAGTACATACCGTGGCGAATATCAATGGAAAAGCATTGCCAAATAACTTTTATGAAATATCGGAGAATATCAAAAGATCAGTTGACTATGTGGTCAATTATCGTCAGGATGAAAAGACGGCACCCACACCGAGCTCCATTATCAAACTGGGGAATGGGAACACAATTAAAATTATCAAAGAATAACTCCAACAGCCACTACGGCTATTAAATGGGGTGCATAGTTACTTTAGAAATTAGTTTGATGATGTTGATACTGAACTGAAAAAATCTAACGGCATTGATTTAATGAACGAACGAAAGTTACTTAATAAGTTTATCTTTTTTGACATCCTTTCATCTATTTTGGTATGGGTGTCATTTGTGGCGTTTCGCAAAACTATAAATGACTTTAATCTATTTGGAGAATTGAGTTACCCCATGGAGGGAAGTTATTACCTCATCAGTTTCTTGTTTTTTCCATGCTTTTGTTTATTCACACATTACCTCACTGGGTTTTATCAATCACCTCAACAACACACCCGCATCACCACCATTCTAAGCACCTTTGTAGCATCTGCCATCATATCTTTTTCCGTATTTATTTTCTTGAAGATTGGAGATGTATTGGTATCACTTAAATACTTCTATCTATCAATGTCCGTCCTGTTTTTGCTGATACTGCTGATAACATTGTCATTTCGAAGCTTTTTCACTGCACATATCCGCAAAAAATTCAGAACCAAAAAATGGACCATCAACACCTTGATCATTGGCACGGGGGAAAATGCACTTAAAACAAGCATTGAATTAGATAAAAATGCCGATAAAAATACGCTCATTGGCTACATCGGGATTTCAAAAAGCACCAACAGCATTCCCAAAGAAAAACTATTGGGAAAAATCAACAACATTGACAAAATAATAACGGATAACAACATCAAAGAGATTATCATTGCTACAGAAGATAGCATGGACGAAAAATCTTTATTCGGAATCATCAATCCGCTATTTAAACACAACATATCCATTCTATTCACCCCACGACTTCATGAAATAATTACAGGCAGTGCTAAGATCAATCAAATGGGGCTCATCCCACTTGTGAGCATCACCAACCCTACGATGAGCAGCTGGGAAACAAGTGTCAAAAGATGCATAGACATTACGGTGGCTTCCCTGTCACTCTTAGTACTATCACCGCTACTTTTGTATTTCATTCTTAGAATAAAATGGGAATCAAAAGGCTCGTGGTTCTACAAACAAGAACGAATCGGGCGGCTCGGGAAACCATTTACCATTTACAAATTCAGAACCATGTATCTTGGATCCGAAAATGGAACACCCAAATTAAGTAGCCCCAACGATGAACGAATCACTCCCACCGGTAGAATACTTCGAAAATATCGGATTGATGAAATTCCTCAATTTTGGAACATTCTCAAAGGCGAAATGAGTTTGGTCGGTCCACGACCAGAAAGGCAGTATTTTATTGACAAGATCAGCGCCGAAGCTCCTTATTACTGCTTACTGTACAAAATCAGACCAGGCCTTACATCGTGGGGTCCAATAAAAGTTGGCTACACCGACACACTCGAGAAAATGATTAACCGACTGAACTACGACATCATCTATTTAGAAAACATGTCCCTATTCACTGATATAAAGATACTGATCTATACCATTGAAATACTGTTCAATGGGAAAGGGATGTAGTCCGTACAAGCGTTAACTACAAAGCTATTATGGCCTATCAAGCAAGCGTAGCCACTTCTATCATTCGTTAAATATCCTCCAATAACTTTTTTCGGGTATAAGGATGAACAGTTGGAGTGAAAAAACCAAAAACAAATGTGCTCACCAAGTGTTAAGTCAAAAGCGACAGACACAGCAAGGATGTAATCTAAATTCCGTGCAAACAAATCAAACAACACGAACAAGTTAAATTGACAAGTTGTACTTATTGTTGTGAGATGAATTAAATTTAAATATCTTTGCCCGTGTATAGCGATGTAACATGGAAAGTAAAAATTGGTATTTGAAGATGATAAACTGGCGTGAACACCACATCGGGCAACGTCAATTTATTCTTATTTTAAGTTTTTTCGTGGGGATTTTGACCTCCACCGCAGCCTTCTTATTGAAGCACACCATCCACTACTTGCAGGGTTTGTTGTTTCACTCCAAAAACCTTGACTATTGGTACCTAGGATACCCTGTCATTGGGATTGGAATTACTTTTTTGTTTGTAAAATTCATTGTCAAAGACGATATCAGTCACGGAGTGACTCGTATATTGCATGCCATCTCACAGCGCAAAAGCATCCTTAAACTTCACAACACATGGACATCACTAGTTGGCAGTAGCATCACCATCGGATTTGGTGGTTCGGTAGGGGCCGAAGCACCCATTGTGCTTACTGGCGCTGCCATGGCATCCAATCTTGGGAAATTCTTCAA
>CANIXM010000016.1 GCA_947471245.1 Paludibacteraceae bacterium
CAGTTCATTGGTTCATTGGTTTGCAAGCTGACATCTTGTAAGTATTGAACTGATGTTTTGTGGCGCGTAAATCTCAAGAAACAAAATAAGGATCTTTAATTCTTCGACTTTTGCTATATTAAGGTTTATCGCTAGGCAGATTATAACTATTTCACTTATTCTCCACTAAGTCGATTCAAACGCACATCCTAAAAAGTCTCCGCCAGCTGGCGGAGGATTTAGGGGGCTGCTCGTCACCTCCCTATCCGCTCCAATGCTAGCTCGAGCATATCTTCAGGACAGCACAGTGAAATACGGATGTATCGCTTGCCTTTGTCGCCAAAGATTATCCCGGGTGTAATAAATACATTTTTTTGATATAGTATCTGGTCGGCCAATTGGGCTGAGTCTTCGTAGTTGTCTGGGATTTTTGCCCATACAAACATGCCTACCTGTGAGTTGTCATACTGGCAAGACAGCGCATCCATTATTTTACAAGCCAATACCCTTCGTTTTGCATAGACCACATTCATGGTTTTATGCCATTGTTCTGAGTTTTGGAGAGCTATCACAGCACCTTTCATCATGGGGCGAAACATTCCTGAGTCCACATTGGATTTCACTTTCAGCACCCATTCTACAAACTGAGCATTGGATGCTAGCATGGCCATACGCCAACCTGCCATGTTGTGTGATTTGCTCATCGAATTGAGTTCGATACAAATGTCCATTGCACCTTCTACAGACAGAATGCTTAATTTTTTATCATTAAGAATGAAGCTGTATGGATTGTCGTTGCAAACGACAATAGAATGTTTTTTGCCGAATGCGACTAGCTTCTTAAACAATTCTTCACTTGCAGCTGCACCAGTTGGCATGTTAGGATAATTGACCCACATAAGTTTGACTTTGCTCAAATCCATTCTTTCCAGAGCATCAAAATCTGGTTGCCATTGCTTGTTTTCGTCTAAATCATAGTTGATAATTTCGGCACCACAAAGTCTGCTAGCAGAGGTGTAAGTTGGGTATCCTGGATTAGGAACAAGCACACTGTCGCCAGGGTTCACGAATGCTAATGTGATGTGTAAAATTCCTTCTTTAGAACCTATCAGTGGTTGAATCTCATGAGTGGGGTCAAGGCTTACTCCATACCATTTTTTATACCAGTTGGCAAAACCTTCTCGCAACTCAGGAAGACCCACATAGCTTTGATATCCATGTGCACTGTGTTGACATGCATCGTCACACAATGCTTTGATAGTAGCTTCGGAAGGTGGTAAATCAGGATTGCCAATTCCGAGATTGATGACATTTTTTCCTTCGGCATTCATCTTTGCTACCTCTTTGAGTTTGGTTGAGAAATAGTATTCGGTCACACTATTCAGTCGGGTTGCAGGTTGTATATTCATTGGTTGTTGGTTTGTTGGTTCATAAAGTTCATCGGTTCATCGGTTCATTGGTTCATTGGGTTCATACGTTGATGGCTTCATCTGGTTTATCGGTTCGTATAGTTATTGGTTGTTCGTTTATTTAGTTCTTAGGTAACATGGTGTGGTTGATTAATCCTCAAATTCTTATAAACTTAATGAACCAATGAACCAAATAAACTTATGAACTTTATGAACTCAATGAACCTAATAAACCTAACACCCCAATACCCCAAAACACTACACTCACTCCGGTGTTAGCGCCATGTGGTATTCGCCAAGTATTTCTAAGTCGCGCGTTAGTGGTCCGATTTCCTTTATTGCGTTTTGAAATTGATTATAATCAGTAAATGTAAAATCTATATAAAACTGATACCTCCATTCTTCGCCGATGATGGGAAGGGATTGGATTTTGGTCAAGTTCATGTGATTGTCCGCCAAGATGGTAAGCACTTTTGCTAAACTACCTTCATGATGCGACAGTGACAATACCAGTGAAACTTTATCGACTTGTTTTCCTTGTTTCAACTGACTAGCCAGTTGAGGCTGTGCAATGATTAGAAATCGAGTGAAATTGCGCTTATTAGTTTCTATACCTTTCGCTAATATGTCAAGTTCATACATTTGGGCAGCTAGTGAGCTACATATCGCTGCGCGTCCCTTGAGGCCTTTTACGGCTATTTCTTTGGCCGACAATGCAGTGTCTTCACAGGCTATTGCTCGCATGTACTTGTGTGATGCAAAGAAATCTTCACATTGCATTAGCGCAATGGGTTGAGAATACACTTCACAAATCTCATTCTTGTTTTGCCCTGGCAGGGCAGCCAGATTGTGTTCTATTCTTAATTTATGTTCGCCGACAATGGAACAACTACTCTCACGGAGAAGTGCATAATTGGGCAAAAGGCTCCCGGCAATGGTGTTTTCAATAGCGACAATACCTATCAGTTCAGGGTCTTTTGCTATTGCATCAAACAAATCCTTAAATGTGTAGCATTCTAGAACATTTATCTCTTCACCTTCAAAATACTGACGAGCAGCTATTTCGTGGAATGCGCCCTTAACTCCTTGTATTGCTATTGTTTTCATTTTTTTTGCCTCCCCAAGCCCCTCCAAAAGAGGGGGTGTATTGTTTAGTTAGTTAGTATAATCATTAACTTCGTTGGTTTTCAATTCCCTTCTATGTCCTAGTTTTGGTTTTGGACATGTTCGTTTCATCTGTTTGTAATAAATACTTTCTATGTCTCTTTAAAGCAGAGGATAGGAATATACTCGTTAACGAATTACAAAAAAAAATCCCGCTCATTGTTTGAGCAGGATTCTTATGTATTGTGTGAAAAATCATTTGTTACACAAAAAAACTCCTGCTCTTACTTAGAAAAGTAAAAGTAGAAATAGAAATATGTAAAAAAACGATTCAGCATGTCTTTCGGAATTTTCGGTACAAATATAAAAACATTTTTAGAATCTCACAAATAATGCATCTGCAATTTAGACTAAAAATGGTATATTTGTGGATTCTTGCAAGAGGAGTAGGGTGATGAATTCAATTAAACGCACCCAACTTGCAGCCGCCTTGCAAATGCGGTTCTGTTTATCAAACACTTAAAATAGGAAAATGTTTTGCTTTTCAAAAACATCGATAAAACATCGCAATAGTCTTTCAGAATATTAGTAAATTTGCCAAATACAAAACACTAGCATGAACAAAATTATTAGCAAAGAGTACTTTTCTGCCAATGTAGTAAAATTTGAAGTAGAAGCTCCCCTGATAGCAAAGGCTCGTAAGGCTGGACACTTTGTCATAGTCAGAGTAGGTGATAAGGGGGAACGAATTCCACTTACCATTGCAGATGCAGATCTACAAAAAGGAACCATCACATTGGTAATCCAAAAAATGGGCGTTTCATCATCCAAAGTCTGTGCCCTAGAAGTAGGCGAATACATTACCGACATGGTAGGTCCGTTAGGGAAGGCTACTCACATCGAAAATTTTGGCACTGTAATATGTGCATGTGGTGGTGTGGGGACAGCTCCTATGATGCCTATTGTACAGGCGCTTAAAAATGCTGGCAACAAAGTTATCACTGTACTTGCGGCTCGTAACAAAGACTTGATTATACTTGAGGAGCAAATGCTTAACTACAGCGACGAGGTAATCATTATGACCGACGACGGATCGTCTGGCAACAAAGGGTTGGTAACCACTGGTGTAGAGACCGTTATTCAGCGCGAAAAAGTGGATCTGTGTGTTACCATCGGGCCTGCTATCATGATGAAGTTTGTAAGCAAACTTACCAAACAATACGAAGTGCCCACCTTGGCATCGCTTAACACCATCATGGTGGACGGCACAGGGATGTGCGGTGCATGCCGTGTGAGCGTCGGTGGAAAAACAAAATTTGTATGTGTGGATGGCCCTGAGTTTGATGCACACCAAGTGGACTTTGATGAGATGCTCATGCGACTTGGAGGATACAAGGAAATGGAACAAGAAGACATGGCGAAAATAATTAATAATTAACAATTAATAATTAACAATTGGGGAGTTGGTTTGGCTTGAAAAGCCAGATTTTCATAACCGTAGGTCAAGATAATTGATCATTGATAATTGATAATTGATAATTGATAATTAATAATTGGAGAATTGGTTTGGCCTGAAAAGCCAGATTTTCATAGCCTTAGGTAAAGATAATTGATAATTAATAATTGATAATTGGGGAGTTGGTTTGGCTTGAAAAGCCAGATTTTAATAACCGTAGGTCTGTGACCTACGGAAAAAGACTGGAAGTATAGATATGACCTGAAAGGTCAGACAGAAAGATAATTCAGTAATAAAACAAAAGAATGAAGACTGCCATAAACGAAAAAAATGGCAACTCAAAAAAAATACTATCATCATGAACATAGCAGAAGAAAGAGCACAGGCTTGGCGCGAAGAATTGCGCGGATCTATGAAAGCCAAGGAGCGTAGTAGTATAGAACGGGTTCACATGCCCGAGCTAGATGCAACATATCGGTCGCATGTACGAAATGAGGAAGTGAACCTTGGGCTTACTCCAGAGCAAGCTGTGCAAGAAGCCAAGCGATGCCTCGACTGTGCCAATCCGACCTGCATGGAAGGCTGTCCGGTGGGTATCTATATCCCAAAGTTCATCAAAAACATTGAGCGAGGCGAATTTCTACAGGCTGCTATTACCCTCAAAGAAACATCGGCACTTCCTGCTGTGTGTGGACGTGTGTGCCCACAAGAAAGACAGTGCGAAAGCAAATGTATTCACTTGAAAATGAATAAAGAGTCGGTTGCTATCGGGCATCTAGAGCGATTTGCTGCCGACTATGAGCGAACCAGTGGTAAAATATCTGTACCTGTATGCGCTCCCCACAATGGCATCAAAATAGCAGTGGTAGGTTCTGGTCCTGCAGGACTGGCTTTTGCTGGCGATATGGCTAAGCTAGGTTATGAGGTAGTTGTTTTCGAGGCATTGCATGAAATAGGTGGTGTGCTCAAATATGGCATTCCCGAATTTCGTCTGCCCAACGAAATAGTGGATGTGGAAATACACAACCTACAAGCTATGGGCGTGCATTTTATCACCAACTGCATCGTGGGTAAAACCATCTCCATCCAAGACTTAGAAGATGATGGATTCAAGGGCGTATTCGTAGCTAGTGGTGCTGGACTTCCACGCTTTATGGATATCAAAGGCGAAAACTTGGTGGGAATCATGTCATCCAACGAATACCTCACACGTGTCAACCTTATGGATGCTGCCAATCCAGACTCGGATACCCCTGTGTATAAAGGCAAGAAAGTAGCTGTTATCGGTGGTGGTAATACTGCCATGGATTCCATCCGTACGGCTCGTAGGCTAGGGGCCGACAAGGCCATGATCGTATACCGTCGCTCCGAACAAGAAATGCCAGCACGATTGGAAGAAGTAAAGCACGCCAAAGAAGAAGGTATTGAGTTTCTGACTTTACATAACCCGATAGAGTATTTGGGTAATGAGCAAGGGCGTGTCACACACATGATGTTACAAGTGATGGAGTTGGGAGAGCCAGATGCATCGGGACGGAGGTCGCCAGTAGAACTGCCTGGTGTTACCAAGTTGGTAGAAGTGGATGAGGTAGTGGTAAGTGTGGGCGTGTCGCCTAACCCGCTGATACCACAGTCGGTGAAAGGACTGGAAGTTACCAAATGGGGAACAGTGGTGGTGAACCAAGAAACCATGCAGTCGGCAGTGCCTATCATCTTTGCTGGAGGAGATATTGTACGAGGAGGTGCTACTGTTATCCTTGCTATGGGTGATGGAAGAAAGGCTGCTAAAGCGATGGACGAATGGATCAGAAAATAATTGATAATTGATAATTGATAATGAATATTCTACCGCCTTTTGATTTGTTTCAAAAGGCGGAGTTGTTTGACCGCTGTCGATAAATTCGGTATTAGTACACACAAAGCAGTATTACATTTGGATTACAGGAAGTAAACACATTATGCAAAATCAAGTGATTGAATTTTTGGCGAATAATATTGATCATGTTATAAAAGGTATTATTGGCTTATTGTTTTTTATTTACGGCATATACAGACCCTTCAGAGTACGATTCATTCTCAAAAGAAGTGAAGAAACCGATCCAATATGGAAGAATAATGTCCTTTTATGCGCAGCGGAAAAAGCCTTCTACTTAATACACGAGTCGTTAGCTAAGCGAGACAGCGCTGTAATTGGGGATTTCGTTACAGACCACATGTTTAAATTACAACAGAGAGAAATTGATGAGTTGATAGCAAACAAGCAATTGTACAAATACGCTTCAATCAAAATATCAAAAATGGATATTATTGGTTGCGAGAACTATAAAGACAATGTGGGTGACAACTATAGTGTAAATATTATCGGGGAAATGATTTCCTATATCACCGATGAGTCAAAAAACGAATTTATTCACTCTCATCCTTCAAATCTAAGAAGATTCAATTGTATATTAGACTTTTACAGAGATAGCGACGGATGGTACCTCCATGATTTCTTTGAAGACTGCACAGAAGATGATATTACGGTAAGCGGTCTTTATCTAGAAAATTGAGTGAGTAAAATTAAGCCTTTTCTCCTACTACTTTTCTTAAAACAACTTCAAATAAGGTGTGTAATCTTGTTTTAATTCTGCATCGAAATACTTAAACAAGATAACTGTTTCCGTTACATTCCCAACTAAAGATACAAAACTAATGTAGTTGGAATGTATTTCATAGTTCAGAAACCCAACAGCAAAATAAAACATGAATTGCAGAGGTGAAAGAACTAAAAAGTTAATTATCAACCACAAATGATTGTTCAAGCTTATTTGATTGTATTCCTTATACAGTTCAAATCCAAAGTTGATATAGAAGATACATAGAATAGCAACACTCACTAGAAATAGAACCGAAAATAATTCATCTACTTCAGATAATTCAAGCCAAAAACTCATACTAATAAAACTGATGAGTACATAAGAAAACTTCTGTCCAAGTGTAGAAAAATTTGATTTGAGTGTTACATAAAATAGCGTGTAATTGAGAATCACAGATAGGGAAAATACTATTCCCAATATCATTTCTAGATTTGGGTAATCTTTTACAAAGCCCAATTGGCAATCAAAAACAAAATCCTCAATATCCAATAGCAGCATTACCGGAAATAACCATTTTCCTAGTTGAAGTATTCTATCATTTTTTTTATCATTTCTCATTATTATTCACAATATCACATTGATTTGTATGTTATTAGCTTTTTTGTTTTACTATTTGTCATTTTTTTGTTCCCTAGCATAAAAGCATCACTTTAAGTTCCGTTTGATGTCATTAGAATCTGTATCCAACAGAAATTCCGAACATTACAAAATAATTTCTCGCAACAGGATAAATGGGTTTTCCATATTGTGAATATAAATAAAGTTGTTCTTTTGTCCAATTTCCACCAAGTTTAGGAATTTGTTTATTAAATAACTCATCTTTGTCAAATAAATCGTAAACTGCAATTAAAGGTGAGTAATAAACCTTCAGAATTAATCCGCCAGTCAATTTATCAAAACGATAACCAACCGAAGGTACAAAATAAATAGCTTCAGATTGTATTGACCATTCGTGAGGGATTCCGAAAAGTCCAGCGGAACATCTCGTGATTTGAATTCCTTTGATATATGAAGTACCAATCCCTAGTTCTAAATGGTGTTGCTTAGTTCCAGTCAACATGTTGATACCAATTGGAATCCCTGTAAACTGCATCATGCCCCTGAATAATAACCAAAACCTATTCTAGCATTCAGTTTGTAATCTTTAATTTTTGCTACTTCGTATTATCCATTTAGTGAGTATGAACCACTGTTTCCAACTAAATCAAGTATTAGTGCTACGTTTTTCGGCTTGTTTTGGGAGTTTACAAGTAAACTAAATGTCAAAAGACACAGTAAAAGTCCAAAATTAAGTTTAAGTCTAAGTTTCATGTTGTTGTTTGGCAGTTTATTTTTTTTATTGGTTTGTTGCATTCTTCAGTTGTTCGTTATGACAAACGAGAACATTTTTCTTTTCGCCATGCCAGTAATGATATCCATTTCCCTGGCAGTTTTTATACTCTTTACATTCGGCACACTTTCCTGTTTTCGTCCAACTTCTGTCTCTGAATATGCAGTATTTAGTCTGCCAGACACAAAAGAAGTTGTCTGTGTAAATATTGCCTTGAACAAATGTTAGGTTATTCGACTCAAAATTACTGTTAATTTTTTGCATAGCCAAGGCTGGCTTTGACTTTTTGTTTGTGGATAACAGTATTTTATGCTTTGCATTATCCATTGATATACAAGTAATTAAACATAACAAAAGCCAGCGAATTACTCCGCTGGCGTCTCAGATGAGGGTAGGCTGTTTCTGTTCGGCGTATGGCTTCGCCTACGTCGTAGCTAAAAGACGTGTCCGCCCACTGGCGGAAAGGCTACTGCATTGCAAACTTGAAAGATAAATGAGTATTAAAAGCAGGAGCTTTTATTCTAGCAGACCGTAGTCAGGAGACTACGCTCAACAAGGGTGGTTTTCAGAATGGGACTGAACACTACCACCCCCGTTGAAAAATCGGGGCAAACTTTGCGACTTACTAACAGTTCGGAGCGAACCCCCGCCTGGAAGGGACTTACACTCTCTGGGAACACACACTACAAAATATTCTTTAACTGAAAATAATTGTATGTTTACAATTTTGAATAGCTTGCTGCGTTTATCAAATAAAAAAATATGACTCACGAATACTTTCATACAACAACAAAAGCTTACTTTTCTGTTCAATCAATTTCCGATTATGTAAAAAAGCCGGAATCAGCAGGTCTGAATAAGTGGTTTACTATACTTATAGTTTGCGATGGCGAAGGCGATATGTCTATAGATGAGCATTTTTTGCCCATTAGTAAGCCCATAGCCATTTTTGTAACCCCTGGACAACACACCGATATTCCGAACGATACAGAGGTAGAAGGTTATGCAATTTCGTTTAATCAAGAGTTCTATTGTATCGAATATCACGACAGTGAAGTATCGTGCCAAGGCTTGCTTTTTGTAAACAACCTCAGTTCGGTTCATTTTTTACTCGACCAGCATCAACTTGCCATCTATTCCAACACTGCTAAAGAGATGATTGCTGAATTGGACAACATGGACTCTTTACAAGATGAGATGCTGAAGAATCTTCTAAAAAACCTTCTTATTCGTTCTAACAGACTATTTCGTGCGCAGATGAGTATTGACGGAGCTGAAGATGCAATTATTGATTTTGCAAGAAAATTTAGCGATCTGGTTGAGAAACATTTTAAAGAAATTAAAAAGGTGGATAGTTACGCCGAAATGATGGCCATAGCTCCAGCATCATTAACAAAAAAACTACAAAAACTTGGAATTGATTCCCCTTCTAGAATTATAAAAAATAGGGCGGTAACCGAAGCCAAACGGCTGTTGATATACACGGATAAATCAGTCAAAGAGATTTCTGCGATCATTGGATATGAGGATCCATTTTATTTCAGCCGCCTATTTAGCAAAGAAACTGGTGTTTCGCCTAGTGATTACAAAAAGCACCACACAAAATCATAAGAATACCAAATTTGTCCATTATTTAAGAAAATCAATCCATTCCAAAGGTAACTGATAAGTTCTAATTTTGTTTCAGTATAAATTTTAAAAATCAAATTATATGAAACAGAAAAGTAAATTTGGTATTGGATCGCTGATATTGGCATCCAAGACTCTGGTAAGCCTTCTTATTTTCGCATTGGTACTTACATCATGTTCAAAAAAGGAAGAAGAAATGAGTGAACCACTTACAATGGGTGTCAGCGCTCCTTCGTTTTCTTTAAAATCTTTGGATGGATCTGATGTTGCACTTTCCAATTTCAGCAATAAAGTGGTTGTGCTATTTTTCTTTGGCAACAATTGCCCATCATGCAAAGCAGCAGCTCCAAGTGTCCAAAGCATGTTAGTAACCCCATTTGCATCAAGTACTGATTATATGGTGTTAGGTCTCGACCAATGGAATGGCAACACAGCCTCGGTTCAAGCCTTTAAAACTGCTACTGGAGTGTCATTTCCACTCCTACTGAATGCTTCGGGCGTGGCTTCTGATTACAAAACTACGTATGACAGAATTGTAGTAATTGATAAAGCTGGGAAAATTGCTTTTTCAGGGAAACAATCTGTGGCATCCGACATTGCAGCTGCAAAAGCAAAAGTGATGCAACTTATCAATCCTATAAATTCTGACCCTAATTCTACTGCCGAAACAGCACCTAGTTTTACGTTAAAATCTTTAGATGGCAATGACGTTGCTCTTTCCAATTTGACCAATAAGGTGGTTTTACTATTTTTCTTTGGAAACAATTGCCCATCGTGCAAAGCCGTAGCTCCCAGTATTGAAAGTATGCTAGTAACTCCATTTGCCTCAAACACGGATTATATGGTGTTAGGTCTTGACCAATGGAATGGTAACTCCGCCTCGGTGCAAGCCTTTAAGACGGCTACCGGAGTGTCATTCCCCCTCCTTATGAATGCATCGGCTGTAGCTGCCGACTATAAAACTACGTATGATAGAATTGTAGTAATTGATAAAGCGGGGAAAATTGCATTTACTGGAAAACAGTCGGCTACATCAGATATTGCCGCGGCAAAAACTAAGGTGATGAGTTTATTGGCCAAATAAGATATCGGTTTCAATTTCTTTGAAAGTCTAAAGAAATTGAAACACATCTACATACTGCAACTTGGATTCTCAAATGCTCGTTGCAGTATGTATGTAACACATAAAAACACATACAATCATGAAAACTTTATTAATTATGGCATGTGCATTATTTTCATATTATGGATTAACAGCACAAAATGTGAGCAATTTTGAGTACAAGGATTTGGAAAACAATTCGCGGAGTTTCAACGAACTAAAAGGCGAAAAACTTACACTTATCGATTTTTGGGCTACATGGTGTAAGCCCTGCAACAAGGCAATTCCTGAGCTTAACAAAATCTATGACTTTTATAAAGGCAAAGGTGTAGAAATAATTGGAATTAATTGCGATGGTCCGAGGAGTATTTCTAAGGTGGCTCCGCTGAGCAAATCGTTGCAAATTCAGTATCCTGTTTTGCTGGATATCAATTCAGAATTAAAATCGGAATTAAATATCCTAGTTTTTCCTACCCTTATTATGGTTAATTCGAAGGGAAAGATAGTTTGGATTCACGAGGGATTCGTTTCTGGCGATACAGAGATAATAATTTCAGAGATTGAAAAACAATTAAAAGAAAACTGAAAATGAACAGGATACTCTTGTCCTTTATTCTTCTTGTGCTTTTTTTGAGCATTAATTTTCGTTTGCAAGCTCAGTTAAATGGAAACAATTTGGCGGAATATCAACATGGCCGATTGCCTAACGATACATCTTCTACATCAACCCTATACGACCGATTGGTGGCCAACTACAATTATAAGTTCTTAAAAGCAAGTGCTACGATAGAGCAGTTTAACACCCCACTTGCAGGAAGCAGTTATGTGAATCTATCTCAATTTTCACTCCAATACAAATTAAAACCATTTGAAATAAAAATCGGAAACTATTACGAAACTATAGGAAGAGGCTTATTATTAAGGTCTTTTGAAATTCCTGGGGCAATTCTACAGGACTTAAGTTACCGGTCGCGTCATTATTTCAATCGTGATTTGTTAGGAATTAGTGTTAAGTATAATTATAAGAATTTCAAAACAAAAATTCTTTATGGTAATCCACTGAATTACGTTTTTCCTCCCACGCAGAGCTTTAACGATAGGAGGTCTGATGCAATTTTTGCTATTAACACTGAATATAGTCTGAAGAAACAAACAATTGGTATAGCTGCCATGAAACATACAAATGGAGTAAATGAAAATGTATTTTTAATGGGGAATGTTTCGGGTAGTGTTTCAACAGGTATTTCATATTATACCGAACTTGCTAAAAATGTTAGCGACTTTAAAATGGATGATTTTTCCACCCAATCGTCTTATGCATTCTACAGTAGTTTAAATTATTCAAAAAATAGCTTTGGATTAAGTGCCGAATACAAAAAATACAACAATTTCCTTATTGGTTCTGGAATAAATGAACCTCCTGCCTTAATAAAAGAACACTCTTATAAAGTCTTAAACAGAAGTACACATGTACTGCAACCAACAAACGAAACTGGATATCAGATTGAACTTTTTTACACCTTCCTCAACCAATCAACTTTGACATTTAACAATTCTATTGCTATAAATCAGTTTGGGAATAGAACAGTGTTTCAGGAATTCTTTCTCGAGTATGACTTTCCCATTTCAGAAAAACACTCTGCAAAGGTTTTTGCCGATTATGCAGAAGACCCATTTAAATTAGAGGAGCAAAGAGTATCTGCTGGGTTAAGCACCGATTGGAAAGTTTTCGGGAATTCATCAATTAAAACCGACTACGAGATTCAAACATTTAAACGATTAGGCAAGAAATATCAAAATCATGTATGTGTATTGGGATATGCCTATAAATCAAATATCATTTGTAACATCGTAGCTGAATACAGCGATGATTCATTTATCGTTGTTGGTGGTTCAAAAATATGGATAGGAGGATACTTAAAATATCAGGTTAACGATAAAAACACATTACAAGTTTTTGCTGGAGAGCGACGTGGCGGACCAGCGTGTAACGCAGGAATATGCTATGAAGTATTGGATTTTAAAGGAGTTGAATTGCGATTGACCAGTAGGTTCTAATCTTATAAACCCTAGTTGATCGTTGGGTGTTTTAGCATGAGATGTTAGGCGAAGTTTCCAAACTTCGTCGTGATAGAAGCTGGCCTCCGGCTGGCATATTAAAAATAAAATGTCTCCCGCTCGCCCCGTTGTGTAATCGGTGTGTTGCTCGGTAGAGCAAGAAAAAAGTGATATTAGTTTTCAAAGCATAAAAATCAGTAAAAGCCCAAAATTAAGTCTGAGTTTCATGTTGTTGTTTGGCGGTTTATTTTTTTTATTGGTTTATTGCTTTCTTTAGTTGTTCGTTATGACAAACGAGAACATTTTTCTTGTCGCCATGCCAGTAATGAAATCCATTTCCCTGGCAGCTCTTATACTCTTTACATTCGGCACACTTTCCTGTTTTCGTCCAACTTCTGTCTCGGAATATGCTGTATTTAGTCTGCCATACAGAAAAGAAG
>CANIXM010000017.1 GCA_947471245.1 Paludibacteraceae bacterium
TTCATCTAAAAATATGATTGTATGAGAAAAATTTTAGTATTGCTTTTGTTGTGTGTTTTTATGAATGGTGTCAGTGCACAAACTGCTGGTACACTTTCAGTATCTACTAATACTTCGGAGACTTCCTCACCAGATTATGCTCCCTATCATGTTATTGCTATATGGATAGAAGATACAAATGGGAAATTTGTAAGTTCGCTATTTGTATCCGCTAAGTCTAAAAGAATAGCGGATTTAGATGCATGGAATACAGCCTCAAATGGCAATGTGATGAATGCTACCACAGGTGCTACTATAAAATCACACGGCACTAGGACTTGTACTTGGAGTGGTAAAGATGCTAATAATGTGCTTGTCGCAGATGGGAATTACTTGTTGAAAATGGAGTTGACAGATAACGAGCTTTTAAAGAATAACTTAGCAAGTTTTCCATTTGTGAAAGGAGCAAATACTCAGTCGCAAACAGCAATGTCTCAAAATGGGTTTTCAGCAGTGTCTGTTGTTTGGACACCAGTTGGAGGGTCAAGTGTTTCTGAAATAGAACAGACTAACAAATATGCAATTTATCCATGTCCAACTAAATCAAATATCTTTGTTAATGGCTATGACATTAAATCGATAGATGTTTTGTCGTTGAATGGGCAGTTGTTGGTAACTAGCTTTGAACAAAATGTGAATCTAAGCAGTTTGCCAAAAGGAGTTTACTTGGTGTCAATTACTACATATTCAGGTAGTGTAATTGTTAAACAAATAATTAAAGAATAATTAATAACATCTATTTCTAATAAAAACCGCCGTTTCAGTTGGGCTGAAATGGCGGTTTTTTGTGTTTTTTAGCAGATTCAATATCTACAACATTAAAACAAACGGGTCTTTGGAAGTAAACAACGAAAAAATGTAATGATTATACAAATTTATTCAGAAATAAACCCGTAAAATGAACATAATATAGTAATTTTGTACTCGCTTAGAAATTTTGAAAAACTAAATAATATGGCAGAAAAAAAATTAAATTTATTGGCTGAGTTTCCATCAGTTAGCGCACAGCAGTGGATGGATAAAATTACAGCCGATCTTAAAGGAGCTGACTTTAACAAGAAGCTTGTGTGGAAAACCAATGAAGGCTTTGACGTGTTGCCTTTCTATCGTTCGGAGGATATAGAAAATCTGAAAACGAAAGATGTTGCACCAGGAGTTTTTCCTTATGTGCGTGGTATCAAAACTACCAATGAATGGTTTGTACGTCAAGATATTATTGTTGATGATGCCAAGCTAGCCAATGCAAAAGCTTTGGATGTACTTTACAGAGGTGTTAATTCAATTGGCTTTTACTTAAATAAAGTGGAAGTGAATGAAGCCAATATTGCTTTACTTTTGGGTGGTATTGCTGCTGATTGTATAGAGCTCAATTTTACAGTTTGTCAAAACGATGTAGTGAAATTTGCTACTATCCTTGCAGACCTGTTTAAAGCCCAATCTTATGATCTTACCAAACTAAATGGCTCAATTAACTATGATCCAATGAATAGAATGTTGGTGAGAGGTAAAAGCTTTACAAAAGATGATATCGTTGCTAAATCTAAGTCGCTCATAGATGCGATGGCAGCAATACCAAATTTCAGATTGCTAGGTGTCAATGCTACCACTCTAAATAATGCAGGTGCATTCAATGCTCAAGAGCTTGGTTATGCATTGGCTTGGGGTAATGAATACCTTTCTTCATTGGTCGAAGGAGGTGTAGAAACATCATTGGCAGCAAAGAAAATAAAATTTAATTTTGGTGTAGGTGGTAATTACTTCATGGAAATTGCCAAATTCCGTGCTGCTCGTCTGCTATGGGCTAATATCGTGGATGCATACCAAGCAGAATGTGTAAAAACAGGATGCAACAGCACCGAAGATGGCGTGTGCAAATGTGCAGCAAAAATGCGAGTACATGCAGAAACATCCACTTTCAATAAAACAATATATGATGCCAATGTAAACATGCTTCGTACCCAAACCGAAGCGATGAGTGCTACATTGGGCGGTGTGAATTCATTGACTGTGTTGGCTTATGATTCAGTTTACAAATCATCAGATGAATTTTCAGAGAGAATAGCACGCAACCAACAATTGCTGCTTAAAGAAGAATCACATTTTGATAAAGTCGCTGATCCTGCTGCGGGTTCATATTATATTGAAACACTCACCAATGAGTTGGCTGCTCAAGCATGGAAAATATTCCTAGAAGTAGAAGAACTAGGTGGATTCTATGCAGCCATCAAAGCTGGTAAAGTTCAACAAGCTGTAAAAGCTACTGCCACTGCTAGATTGAAAGCTGTTTCTAGTCGTCGTGAGATTCTGTTGGGAACCAACCAATTTCCTAACTTCAATGAGTCAGCTTCTGCTAAAGTAGATAAAGCTTCTCTTGATTGCGGATGTGGAGAGCATTTGAATGAAACAGAAACTTTATTGCCTGTACGTGCAGCAGAAGAGTTTGAAACACTTCGCTTTGCAACAGAGGGAGCTACAAAACGTCCAAAAGCATTTATGTTGACCATTGGTAACTTGGCAATGCGTTTGGCTCGTGCACAGTTTGCTTGCAATTTCTTCGCTTGTGCTGGTTATGATGTGATTGATAATCTTGGTTTTTCTACACCTGAAGAAGGTGTAAAAGCTGCATTGGAAGCTGGTGCTGATATCATTGTTATTTGTTCAAGCGATGATGAATACGCTGAATTGGCTCCAGTTGCTTTCAAAGCAATCGACGGCAAAGCATTGTTCGTAGTAGCAGGTGCTCCAGCTTGTGCTGATGACCTGAAAGCAGTGGGTATTGAGCATTTCATTAATGTGAAAACCAATGTACTTGACACTTTGAAGGCATTTAATTCGAAATTATTATAAACACAAAGTCACGAAGCCACTAAGGTAAAATGAATAAACTTGAATTAGAGGGTGTCGGTTCTAAAATTGTTGATGCAGCTTATCATGTGCATAAAGAATTAGGTCCAGGTTTACTCGAATCGGTTTATGAATATTGTCTTATTGAAGAATTAAAGTCACGAAATTTGACTGTTGCCAGTCAAACAAAATTACCAGTAGTTTATAAAGGAAATCAGTTAAATAAAGAATTTATAATAGATGTATTAGTTGAAAATGAAATTGTCATTGAACTGAAAGCTGTTGAAATTCTTCTCCCTGTTCATGAGGTTCAATTGTTGACTTATATGAAACTTGCTGATAAAAAATTAGGATATCTCATTAATTTCAATGTACCTGTCATCAAGGAAGGTATCAAAAGAAAAATTAATGGCTATTTTTAAACAACAATAATTCGTGTCTTGGTGTCTTCGTGTTTAAAACTAAATAATATGAAACCAAATTTTAAAAACATAGATATTAAAAATATCGCAACAGAAAAAGTTGCTCCTCAGGCAGCTAGCACATGGCTTACTCCTGAGTTGATTCCTGTGAAGCCTTTTTATACAAAGGATGACATTCAAGGAATGGATCATTTGAATTATGCTGCTGGTCTTCCACCTTACTTGCGTGGACCATATAGTGTGATGTATGCCATGCAACCATGGACGATTCGTCAGTATGCAGGATTTTCTACTGCTGAAGAGTCTAATGCGTTCTATCGTCGTAACCTTGCGGCTGGACAAAAAGGACTTTCAGTAGCGTTCGACTTGGCTACTCACCGTGGATATGATGCCGATCATGACCGTGTAGTGGGTGATGTGGGTAAAGCTGGTGTATCCATTTGTTCCGTTGAGGACATGAAGGTGTTATTTGATGGTATTCCATTGAATAAAATGTCAGTTTCTATGACTATGAATGGCGCAGTACTTCCAGTGCTTGCGTTTTATATCAATGCAGGTTTGGAACAAGGTGCCAAATTAGAAGAAATGGCAGGAACTATTCAAAATGATATTTTGAAAGAATTTATGGTGCGTAATACGTACATTTATCCACCTAAATTCTCGATGAAGATTATTGCAGATATTTTTGAATATACTTCTAAAAATATGCCTAAGTTCAACTCTATTTCTATCTCTGGTTACCACATGCAAGAAGCAGGTGCAACTGCAGATATCGAGTTGGCTTACACATTGGCAGACGGATTGGAATACCTACGTGCAGGAGTAAATGCTGGAATGGATATTGACTCATTTGCACCACGCTTGTCGTTCTTCTGGGCTATTGGTATGAATCACTTTATGGAAATAGCCAAAATGCGTGCAGCTCGTATGCTTTGGGCGAAAATTGTAAAACAATTCAATCCTAAAAATCCAAAATCACTAGCACTTCGTACGCACTCACAAACTTCTGGCTGGTCGCTTACAGAGCAAGATCCGTTTAACAATGTAGGTCGTACTTGTATTGAAGCAATGGCAGCTGCACTTGGACACACGCAGTCACTTCATACCAATGCGTTGGATGAGGCCATTGCATTGCCAACAGATTTTTCGGCACGTATTGCACGTAATACTCAGATATACATCCAACAAGAGACTGAAATTTGTCGTGAGGTAGATCCATGGGCTGGTTCTTATTATGTAGAATCATTGACCAATGAGTTAGTTGAGAAAGCTTGGGCATTGATTGAAGAAGTAGAAAAGCTAGGTGGAATGGCTGCAGCTATTGAAACAGGTGTGCCAAAAATGCGTATCGAAGAAGCTGCTGCTCGTACTCAAGCACGTATTGACTCTGGAAGTCAGGTGATTGTAGGTGTAAATCAATACCGTTTGGAAAAAGAAGATCCAATTGATATCTTAGAGGTAGATAATACAGCTGTTCGTATCCAGCAAATAGAGCGCTTACAACAACTTCGTGCAAATCGTAACGAAGCTGATGTACAAAAGGCACTTGCAGCTATCACCGAATGTGCTAAGACAGGCAATGGTAACTTGCTTGAGTTGGCAGTAGAGGCTGCTCGTGTTCGTGCTTCTTTGGGAGAAATATCAGACGCTTGCGAAGCAGTAGCAGGACGTTATAAAGCAACAATTAGAACTATTTCAGGCGTGTATTCATCAGAAACAAAAAATGATGCAAATTTCATCAAAGCTTGTGAATTGACTGAGAAATTTGCCAAAAAAGAAGGACGTCGTCCTCGTATCATGATTGCTAAAATGGGTCAAGACGGTCACGACCGTGGTGCTAAAGTTGTAGCAACTGGTTATGCCGACTGTGGATTTGACGTGGACATGGGACCATTGTTCCAAACACCTGCCGAAGCAGCCAAACAAGCAGTAGAAAATGATGTGAACGTAATGGGTGTTTCTTCGTTAGCCGCTGGTCATAAGACACTTGTGCCACAAGTAATAGCTGAACTAAAAGCACTAGGACGTGAAGATATCATTGTGATTGCAGGTGGTGTAATTCCAGCTCAAGATTATGATTATCTTTACAAAGCTGGCGTAGCAGCTATCTTTGGACCTGGTAGTCCAGTAGCCAAAGCAGCTTGTACTATTATGGATATCCTTCTAGAAGATTAAAAACCCCTAAATCCCCTAAAGAGGGTACTTGAAGAAAAAACGGACTTGCCATGGTGGTGAGTCCGTTTTTTTTGTATGTCAGCAGGTTGGCGATGAAATAATATGACTTTTGAGGATTGTATTCCTGAAAAGTCATAACTTTTGCGGAATTGAATCCGTAAAAGTTATAGTTTTGTTTGATTTTTCAGATAATTCAGTTTATATTTGTCAGCAAATATAAAGCGTATGATACTTAGAACACTTACAAAAATTATTGAAAGTAATCTGTTTACAGGTAAGGCAATCATTGTTTTAGGAGCACGTCAGGTTGGAAAAACGACTATGATAAGAAATCTGTTTCAAAATAACGATGCACTTATTTGGTTGAATGGTGACGAAACAGACATTCAAAATTTATTTAATGACATGTCTGCATCCCGATTCAAAGCCATATTTGGCAATAAAAAAATCATTGTAATTGATGAGGCGCAACAAATTGCCAATATTGGCTTGCGATTGAAGTTGATAACAGATATGTTGCCTGAATATCAGTTGATTGTGACTGGAAGTTCGTCGTTTGAATTAGCGAATCATTTAAATGAACCTTTGACAGGCAGAAAATGGGAATATAATATGTTTCCTTTATCATTT
This sequence comes from Paludibacteraceae bacterium, assembly GCA_947471245.1. Taxonomy (GTDB): domain Bacteria; phylum Bacteroidota; class Bacteroidia; order Bacteroidales; family Paludibacteraceae; genus Paludibacter. The sequence goes on from CANIXM010000017.1 coordinate 6,111, forward strand.
GGCGAAATGGTTCAACATCACGGTTTACTAGAAGAGAAACGATTGATTCCCCACAGGCTTGTTTATGGTTATTATCCAGAAATTGTGACACAGCAAGGCAACGAGGAGTTACTACTCCGGCAGCTTTCTAATAGCTATCTGTACAAAGATATTTTCCGATTGGAACAAATTAAAAAACCTGATAATCTGATTAAATTGCTTCAGGCAATAGCGTATCAGGTTGGCTCACAGGTTTCATATTCGGAACTATCACAATTGTGTGGTTTGGATGCAAAAACTGTGGAAAAATACATTGTTATATTAGAACAATCGTATATAATTTTCCGCTTAGGGTCATATAGTCGTAACCTTAGAAATGAGTTGAAATTTTCGAGAAAAATCTACTTTTACGATATTGGGGTTCGTAATGTGTTGATTTCTAATTTTGCACAAATTGAGAATCGGACTGATGCAGGTGCTTTGTGGGAGAATTTTGTTATTTCAGAGCGTAAAAAATACCTTCATTATAGCATGCAATTTCCAAATACATGGTTTTGGCGGACAAAGCAGCAAAATGAGATTGACTATCTGGAGGAACGGAATGGAAAATTATCGGCATACGAGTTCAAATTAAATCCTAATGGTAAATTCCGAAAGCCTGTAACTTTCATGAATGCATATTCTGAAGCTGATTTTAAAATTATTCATAAAGATAATATTGAAGATTTTTTGTTGTAAAAAAGGACATTTCGACTGTGGTGAGTCCGCTTTTTTTATGTCTGAAAAATGAACAAAATTTCGTAACTTTGGATTATAAACGTGTGAAGATTTTTGAGCCAAGAATCAAGACTTGAGATATTAGCCAAGATATTTGAGCTGAACACGACTAGAGCTTAAAATATTTAGGAAATTAATGTTACACATGGGTAGTATTATACAAAACTAACTTCACATCCCCTTCCGCCACCTTGCGGAGGCTAGGGGAGGCTTAATTTATAAAAAACATGAAAACAAAAATTGCAATTGCAGGACTTGGAGGAGTTGGAGGGTATTATGCTGGTTTATTGGCACATAGATATGCTGGTGTAGATGATGTTGAGGTTTATTTTTATGTGAGAGGTGAACATGGTATTGCCATTCGTACGAGTGGGCTTAAAGTGGTCACTGACACAAGTGTGGTTATCGGTCATCCCACCATGGCTTCAGACAATGCGTCCGAAATGGGGGTGATGGATTATATCATTATTGCAACCAAAAGTTATGATTTGGAAAGTATAGTTGAAGGTATTCAATCGATGATTGGGCCAAAAACGATTTTACTGCCGCTGCTTAATGGTGTTGATAATACTACTCGAATTGAAAAGCTATTGCCTCAAAACGAAGTGTGGAGCGGGTGTTCCTACATCGTAGCACGAAGAACTGAACCTGGTGTAATTACAACATCAGGGAAACTGCATTTGCTCAACTTTGGGTATCAAAACAAAGTCAAGGATAACCTAATGTTCTTTGAAAAATTACTGGTAGATGCAGGAATTGATGGTCGGTTTTGTGAAGATATTCACAATGAAATATGGAAGAAGTTTTGCTTTATTTCAGTGACAGCAAGTTTGACTTGTTATTTTAATGTCGGATTTGCAGAATTGTTGGACATTCCATCTTATAAAGAAATGTTTGTGAATTTGATAGAGGAATTGGTACAAGTGGCTAGGGCAGAGGGTGCCAATCAAGACCTGACCATGATAGATAAAGCCTTTCAGAGAATTGGAAGCATCCCTCGCGGTCAAACTACTTCTATGCATTCGGATATGCAGGTTGGAAGGAAAATGGAATTATACACTCTTACTGGTGTGGTGGTTGATTTGGCACATAAGCATCATATCAAAGTGCCAAATTATGAAAAAGTCTATGAGGCACTTTGCAAGTACATTTGAAAGTTACACAATATGATAAATTTCCATAATGTGCTCAAGGATGTTGTCGAAATCAATTTTTAAGTCTATCAAAACACCTGTTTGTAGGTCAAAAACCCATCCACTAACAGTGACTTCTTTTGATTTTAAGGCTCTTTGTACTTCAGGGGTTTTAATGATGTTGACACACTGCTCTTGTACATTAAACTCTACAAGTTTCTTGAATCTGTCATCTTCATCTTCGATGTTGTTCAATTCCTCTTGGTGAATGCGATATACATCTCTAATGTTTCTTAACCATGGGTTTAGGATTCCTAAATCTGATGATTGCATGGCTGACTGTACACCACCGCAATTGTAGTGCCCACAGATGACAATGTGTTTCACTTTCAGTTGGGTGATAGCATAATTAATTACTGACATGGCACTTAAGTCATTGTTCGTAACCATGTTGGCAATATTCCTATGAACAAATACCTCGCCAGGCTGAACGCCCATTAATTCTTCGGCTGGAACTCTACTGTCTGAGCATCCTATGTAAAGAATACTCGGATTTTGATTGGCCGAAAGTTTTTTGAAATAGTCTTTATCTTGTCTAATTTTTTCCTTTATCCAGTGCTGATTGTTTTCAAAAATGGAATTTATATTCATTGAATTCAGAAATGAAATTGTTTGAAATGAGATGCAAAGTTAGCAAAACTTATTTAAAGTAATTTACTTCCACTTGTGTCCAATTTACAATATTCCAAAAAGCTTTTACATAAGCAGCTCTTTTTGACTGATATTTCAAATAATAGGCATGTTCCCATACATCCAGTGTGAGTAGTGGTTTGCCTTTTATTTCAGCCGATTGCATGATGGTGTTGTCCTGATTGGCAGTGCTTACCAACTTTAGTTTCCCTTCGCTATCTTTTATCAGCCACACCCATCCCGATCCAAATCGTGTAAGTGCAGCCTTTTCAAATTGAGCTTTGAAATCGTCCAAGCTCCCAAAATTGCTTTTAATAATTGCTTCAAAATTTACTGAAATACCATTTTTACCTACTGGCGAAAGCACAGACCAGAAAAAATTGTGATTGTAATAACCACCCCCGTTGTTTTTTACCGCAGTTCTTATGTCCTCTGGCAATGTACTGATATTAGCAAGTAAGTTTTCAATGGAGTTTTTGTAAAGTTCAGGATGTTGTTCCAATGCTTTGTTCAGATTGTTGGCATAGGCAGCATGGTGGTTGTTGTAATGAATGTACATGGTGGTGCTGTCAATATAAGGCTCAAGTGCGTTGTATTTATACGCTAACTTAGGCAGTGTGTATTGACCATAACTTAATGCAGATATAAGCAATGAGAACGTGAATAGAATGATTCGATTTTTCATTTTCATGTTTTTTTATTGGTTTGTTACATTCGATTGATTAAGTTGTAAATATTTAAATTGATTTTTGAATAGATTCTCATTCAAGCAGCAGTGTAATGTAGTTTGTAGTAATAATATTCCTACCTAATTTTAACATCAAAACATGCCTGATTGTTTTGTGTGTTTCAGTATTAATTCAATATTGCAAGATGCAATTAATAATTTCGAGTCCGTGTAATTTTTAACTAAAATCTACGTTAATATCACCGAGCAAATAATTGCCGTAGAAATGTGTCTTGTTTTGGAAAGCTCATATTTTATGGGTATCTTTGTGAGTTTTTGAGAAAGTATAATGTTAGTGTTAAGTGATTGATTATAAGAATATATGATAGATTATATATCGGGAAAGTTGGCTGAATTGACTCCCACTTACGCAGTGATAGAAACCTATGGTGTGGGTTACAGCATCCATATTGCTTTACCTACCTATTCTTCGTTGATGGGCCATGAAGTAGCCAAACTTTATGTTTATGAGGTAATTAGAGAGGATGCACACTTGCTATATGGTTTTTTGAATCAAACGGAGAGGCAGTTATTTCTTTTGCTTATTTCTGTTTCGGGCATAGGCGCCAATACCGCACGCATGATCATGTCGTCATACTCGGTGAAGGAAATACAGGAAATGATAGCTACTTCCAATGAAACGGCATTGAATGCTATTAAAGGTATTGGAATCAAGACAGCTCAACGAATCATAATTGATTTGAAAGACAAAATTTTGAAAATCGAAGGTGTAGATGTTTCCAATTTTACCACTTCCATCGGTTCAGCATCAAGAGATGAAGCTGTTTCAGCCCTGGTAATGCTTGGTTTCCCACAAGCGGTGTCTGTAAAGTCTGTAGAGAAAATTATCAAAGATGACCCATCACTAAAGGTTGAACAGTTGATAAAAATGGCACTCAAAATGATGTAATTCAGAGTTAAGTGAGATTGGTTTCTTCTTCTAGTTTTGATAAAAATGCTGTTATAGCTTATGAATTTTAGTAAATATATTTTCTTTTCAATACTCCTTTCTGGCATTGTTTTTAGTTCTGCATACTTGTTTGTAAGCGGGGCTACAAGTGCTGAAATTCAAGACCTGATTAATAAAGAAAAGATTAATAACACCGTACAGAAAGCTAGAAATATTAAGAATTCGGTCAAAGAACTGATAGAAAAGAAAACCGTCCGTGATTCTACCTCGGATTCTGCCTATAGCCAACCCAAACCTAACTTCCCCGTTAAGAAATACACTCAAAATTCGTACGATGACATTTCGACAAAGTATGCAATGGACGCTCCAAAGCCATCCAATGTCAAAACAGTAGTAGAATATGATACGAAAGCTGGTAACTATGTGTTACGCACATTTATTGGTGAGAGTGAAATAGCTACCCCATTTATGATGACTGAGCAGGAGTATAAAAACTATTCAGCCAAAAAGGATTTACAAACGTACTGGAAAGAAAAAAACGGTAAAGGCAATGTGGGTAATGAAGATAAGTTTTCACTTACCGACATGAAGTTTAATATCGGTGCAGCCGACAAGATATTCGGACCTGGTGGCGTGCAAGTCAAAACTCAAGGATCAGCAGAGATTATTTGTGGAGTTAAAACGAATAAAATTGACAATCCAGCTTTACCAATCAACCTACGGAAAAACACTATTTTTGATTTCAACACCAAGATTCAGCTCAATGTGACTGGAAATGTGGGTGATAAATTAAATTTTGGGATGAATTACAATACGGAGTCCACCTTCGATTTTGATCAAAAAATGGTAAAACTGGCCTACAAAGGCAAAGAAGATGAAATTATCAAGAGCTTGGAAGCTGGTAATGTGAGCATGCAACTCAATAGCTCACTTATTACAGGAAGTACCGCACTGTTTGGGTTGAAGACCGAGTTGCAATTTGGAAAACTGAATATCAAAGCCATTGCCACTCAACAACAATCTGAGTCCAAAACCGTCAGTACAAAAGGTGGAGCTCAAACCACTAAATTTGAAATTGACGTTGACACCTATGATGCTAACAGACACTTTTTTTTAAGTCATTTCTTCCGTGATAGATATGAGAAAGCAATGTCCACATTGCCCGTTCCTAGCTCTGGAGCCATTGTCAAGAGGGTAGAGGTGTGGATAACCAACAAACGAGGAAATTTTGAACAAGCCAGAAATGTTGTTGCATTCATGGACTTGGGTGAGAGTTACACATTGAATAAACAGGATTGGGATTTAAAGGCTACATCCATTGACTCTACTTCCAAAAACAAATCCAACAAACTCTATGCTGAGTTAATCAAGACCAATATTCGAGACATTAAGCAAGTGAGTACAATCATGTCAACTCCTCCATTTGCTGGGGTAATCACTGGTGGTGAAGATTATGAAAAAGTGGAAAGTGCACGTCGATTAGAGCAAAATGAGTTTACGTTCAATCCTACATTGGGATACATTTCATTGAAAAGCACCCTCAATCCTGATGAGGTACTGGGTGTAGCTTATGAATACATTTTTCTAGGACAAACCTATCAGGTCGGTGAGTTTTCCATGGATAGAGTTGGTGATAATCAGACTGTTGATACCACAAAGACCAATCAGACCAATCAGACATTGATTGTCAAACTGTTAAAAAGCACCAATCAAAATCCACGATTCAAAATGTGGGATTTGATGATGAAGAATGTCTATAACTTGGGTGCGATGCAGATTCAACCCGAAAATTTCCAATTAGATATTGTGTACAGAAATGATCGAATAGGTACCAACATGCAGTTTCTGACTGCTGACTGTGGTGTTAAAAACAAGACATTGTTGAAGGTAATGAATCTTGACCGGTTAGACCCTCGAAATAACCCTTTTCCTGATGGAAAATTTGACTTTGTGGAAGGCTATACCATTCAAGCTGCTAGCGGTAGGGTGTTTTTCCCTGTGTTAGAGCCTTTTGGAGATCATTTACAAAAAGCAGTGTCGGCAAATGGTGCTTATATAAAATATGCCGATAGTTTGGCTTATCGTCAACTCTATGATTCTACTTTGTTTGTTGCACAACAATTCAGCGAAAAAAATAAATTCCGCCTTACGGGTCACTACAAATCATCTTCGGGTAATGAAATCAGACTGAATGCCATGAACATCCCTCGGGGTTCGGTGAGTGTTACAGCTGCAGGGGCTACACTTGTTGAGAATCAACATTATACAGTAGATTATACCATGGGTACTGTTACCATTTTAGATCAAACCCTTATAGATGCTGGGACAAAGATAGATGTGAAACTTGAAAATCAGTCCATGTTTAGCATCAAGCGTAAGTCACTCACGGGTACTCACTTGGAATATCAGTTTAACAAGGATTTTAGTATTGGTGGTACCATCATGAACTTGTCCGAGATGCCACTGACCAAAAAAGTAAATACGGGTAATGAGCCTATAAATAACACCATCTGGGGGATGAACACTTCATGGCGTGCAGAGTCGCAGTGGATTACCAATGCCTTAGACGCACTTCCGTTTGTAAATGCTACTAAACCTTCTACCATAGCTTTCAATGCAGAGTTTGCTCAACTTGTACCTGGGCACTCATCCATTGTAAGCAAGCAAGGCTTTGCCTATGTCGATGATTTTGAAGCAACGAAAACCTCCATTGATATTCACTATCCAATCAATTGGTATTTGGCAGCCACACCTGTGAATGCTAAGAATCCGACTTCACCAAAAGATGAA
>CANIXM010000018.1 GCA_947471245.1 Paludibacteraceae bacterium
GTTTTACGAATGCCGAGCTAGAACGCGCCAAGGGCTCGTTGACGAAGCAAATTGAAAATGCGTATTTGGGGGGGGGTAACCAAAAAAATGGCATTTACATCCGAGAATACATGGAAAATTTCTTAAACCAAGAGACCATGCCAGGTATAGAATGGGAATCTCAAACCATTAAAATGATTTTACCTCAGATAAATCTGGAGATGGTGAACCAACTTGCCAAATCCTACGTGACTGACAAGAACTTAATCGTATCGGTAATGGCGCCTGACAAAGAAGACGTAAAAATCCCAACTGCCGAACAAATCACTCAAGCCATAGTATCAGCAAAAAAAGCCGAATTAAAACCAAAAGCGGAAGAGAGCATCAACAAACCTTTGCTCAGCAAAATACCTTCGGCAGGCAAAATAGACAAAATCTCTAAAATCGAAAGTCTTGGCACTACCGAGTGGTTACTCAGCAACGGAGTGAAGGTGATATTCAAAACCACCGATTTCAAAAAAGATGAAATCATACTTTCTGCTTTCAGCGAAGGGGGACTGTCAAAAATTAAAAACATCAGTGATTTACCATCAGCAAATGCTGCCAGCTTAGTGGTTGACATTAATGGACTTGGCGAATATTCTAACGTGAAACTCAAAAAGTTGCTATCAGGAAAAATTGCATCTGTAGGCAGTGGAATATCTGAATACTCCGAATGGGCGTGGGGAAATGCCTCCAAATCCGACTTGGAAACCATGCTGCAACTGCTGTACCTGAGATTCACTGCAGTCAGAAAAGACAACAATGCCTACAGCGCTGCGATGAACCAGTACAAAACCTACCTCGCTAATGCGGCAACCGATCCAAGAAAACATTTTAATGACTCGGTGGAGCTGGCCAACACCAACCACCACGAACGCACCTTGCTTCTCAACCTCAAAACCCTTGAGAAAATCAATCAAGACAAAGCCTTGGAGATATACAAACAACGGTTTGCCAATCCTGCCGACTTTACCTTTATTTTCGTTGGCAATATTGACCCTAATGATGAAGTCATTAAAAAACTAATTTGCACCTACATCGGTGGATTTAAAACCAGTTCCACTACTGAAACCTTTACCGACAATAACATCCGGACTCCAAAGGGAAAAGTAAGTAACAATTTCGTCAAAGAGATGCAGGTGAAAAAAGCATCCAATTATGTAAGTTACACAGCACCATTGGCTTACAATATTAAAAACAATGTAATTGCAAAGGCAACTGCTAACATACTCAACATTCGCTACATAGAAAGCATACGAGAAAAAGAAGGTGGTTCGTATGGCGTGGGTGTAAAGTGCTCGGTGTCTGACAAACCGGTTCAGCAAGTCCAACTCATCATGAGCTTTGACTGCGACCCTGAGAAACAAGCCAAGCTAATGAGCATACTACATGCCGAAGTAGCGGAGATAGTGGCACATGGCCCACGTGCCGACGATTTCCAAAAAGTAAAAGAAAATCTCCTAAAACAACACACTCAGGACTTAGCTGAAAACAATTGGTGGAAAAGCATCCTAAATAGCTACTACATGGATGGGTTAAACAATGTGACAGATTACAAAAAATCGGTGGAAGAACTCACTCCTGACATGATACAAACTACACTGAAAGAAATAGTGGCAGCGGGTAATGTGTTAGAAGTGGTAATGAAACCGAAGGAATAAGGGAGTATTGATAAGCCTTCAGCTTTTGCTATAATTGCTTCATGCTTCAATTGCTTCATGCTTCAATTGCCTCCTGCTTTAGCTGGAGGCAAAAAGAGCAAACAAACATTGGCTTTAGCCAAAACAATATCAGAAACAAATCAAATTCTATACACAGAGCGGGCTTTCATCCTCAAATGAAAGCCCGCTCTGTACTTTTTATATCAATGCTCGGGAACCTGTTACCATTCACCATTAGAAGGTGTAACAGTAGTTTTAAGAAAATTAAAAAGACTATTATTGAGGGTATTACAAAGCTCAGCTATTGCCTTATAATTATCAAGGCTGTACAATTTGATTTTGCCTTTGTCGTCAAACAAATCTTCTGATTTGGTCAATGGCATAGCATGCCATCCGCCTGGAACATAAATGGTGGACGAAACCAAATTGGACATAGAAAGAATATCTAACTTGTATTTTCCATCCTTAAAAGTTATTTCAAACTGATACTTTCCATCCGTACAGCGCTTTACACCTCCGAAGTTTGTCGCGAAATAACAATTTTTTGTCCCTTCAAACTTTATCTTATCACCTTCGGTCTGAGACACAATCACATCTTTTGGCTTTTTGGTGCTGGTAGTTATCCACTCTAAGGTTCGGCGATACAGTTCTTCTTTGGTCTTGTTGGGTACTTTTTTTACAATAAAGTCGGTCAACCCATTGGCATTAAACACAAAAATGGTATCAGGTGCTGCATTTTGTGAAAACGAATGAAGTGAAAACATCAAGAAGATAGATAAAATAATTTTATTCATGTAAGTAGCATTTTTGGTTATTTGGACAGCAAATTTAGCACAAAAAACAAGATTTACAAACTATATAACATTCATTAGCATCCTGCAACTATTAAAACAAAAAAAAATCACCCAACCACATTTGTCAAACTACCAATACCCTCAACCTCCAGCTTAATAGTATCACCTTTGTTTAGAAAATTTCCATTCTCAATGCCAGCACATCCAGGTATAGTTCCCATGGCAAATAGCTCACCTGGGTGCAACTGTTCTTCCCAAGAAGCATAAGCAATGGCCTCCTGAATGCTGTATTTATAACCACCTGTAGTGGACTGAGCCACCAACTTATTATTGATGGTTACTTTCACTGTCAGCGCATTGAGCACTGGCAAAATAGCATCCGCCGTAGCAACTGTAGCAGAAATGGCATTGGCAAAATTTTTGGTTTTCATAGGACCAAATCCACTTTTCATCTCATCCATCTGCTGATCTCTGGCACTGAAATCATTTAGTATAACGAATCCACCAATTGCAGCATCCACCTCTTCTGGCTGAGCGTTTTTGAGAGGACGAATGATGATGGCTGCTATTTCTAGTTCGTAGTCCAGCTCTTGTGTGTAGCTAGGCATCTGAATTACATCCCCTTCGGAGAAAAAATTCAAATGATTGCCTAAGTAGTAAATGGGATATTTATAGTAACGTGCACTGGGTCTTATCGGAGGAAAAATCTTACCTATCAACAGTTCGTAAATTTTCATCACAGGTAATGCTTTGGGCATATATTTCTTAATAAATCCCCTACCTGCATCGATGGCATGCTGTTCATACAACATAAAATCCCGATAAGAAGCTGGACGATATGGAATTACATCATTCTGATTGGCAGGCGTGAGATTACAGGTCGAAACTTCATCCGAGCCCTTGCCCTTCAAAGCAGACAGCACCCCCACCAAATCATCACCACCGATTTCTAGCCTTTTCCACACTCCATCTACCCATACAGCAAAACCTTTGGAAGAAGCATCTCCACCTAAAATCCTCTTAATAATCATATTTCCAGTTTTTAATTACGGTTGCAAATATAGCTGATTTTTTGAGCTTTATTGGCAATTTCAGCTCATAAACGTTTAGGGTGTGTATTCTTTGAAAACACAATAGAACACAATGTTCAATTTCTATTACTATTATATTATGTTTCTGCGTTGTGCCTCTTTTTATCAGACGCTACATGCGATGTCTCTATCCCCAACTATTGTACCTATGTGGTTTAATTTCCCCCCGCCACACAAGCTAATTTGCCGAAAGGCAAAACTATGTGTTCTTTGTATTTTCAAACTGAATTTCTTGTTGTGTATAAGTGTTACATGAAAACTTTTGTGCCTTTTGTGGTTTATTATTCTCACGTCGCACTAGCCAATTTGCCAAAAGGCAAACTATGTGCTCTTTGGTATTTAAAATTTCGCTTCAATTATCAATTATCAATTATCAATTTTATATTGTGTTCCATGTGTTATAAATGATTCTTTTGTGGTTTACCCATCTATTTCGTTATAGAACCGCATTTTAGCCCATTTTGCCATCTGCTATTCATATCGTATCTTTGCGTACAGATTTTAAATGCAAATAATGACTTACCATACACATACCTTGCCGAATGGCATTCGATTGATTTTTAGACCAGACAAGACAGCAGTGACCTATTGTGGAATGGTGATGAACACGGGTTCGAGGGACGAAGCAGAACATGAGCAAGGCATGGCTCACTTTGTAGAACACATGCTGTTTAAAGGCACTGAGAAGCGCCGCTCGGGACACATTATCAACCGACTGGAAAATGTGGGTGGTGAGCTGAATGCATTTACTTCCAAGGAAGAAACGGTGGTGTATGCCACTGTGCTAACTGCCTACACGGAACGAGCCATGGAGTTGGTGGCTGACATTGTACTTCATTCCACTTTTCCTCAAAAGGAGATAGACAAAGAAGTGGTAATCATCATTGATGAAATACTGTCGTACAACGATAGCCCGTCTGAACTGATTTACGATGATTTTGAGGAGCAACTATTTCAGCATCATGCCATTGGTCACAATATTCTCGGTCGTTCTGAGTTATTGCAACAATTCAAAACCGAAGATGCGCTAGCGTTTGTCAACAACCATTACACTCCAGAGGAGATGGTGTTTTTCGTACTCGGCGACTTGGATTTCAAGCAGTTAGTGAGGTGGGCTGAAAAATATTTTGTGATGCCACATACAGCTGGTAGTCCCACCCCACGCATAGCACCTGTGAGCTACTCACCCACACAGACAACAATCACCAAAAACACACATCAAGTTCATTATATCATGGGCAATCGGGCTTATGACCTTCACCACCCAAAACGCATGGGCATGTATCTGCTCAATAATATTTTGGGAGGTCCTGGGATGAATAGCCTCCTAAACCTCTCACTAAGAGAAAAAAGTGGATTGGTATATAATGTAGATTCATCGTTTCAGCCATTTACGGACACGGGCGCTTGGTATGTCTATTTCGGTTGTGATCCTGAGAATGCTGGGAGATGTGAGCAGTTGGTAATGGCTGAACTGGAAAAACTACGCACAAAACCATTTTCTGACAATGCTTTGAAAAAATACAAACTCCAACTGATGGGGCAAATGGCGATTGCCACGGAGCAAAAAGAAAATTTGGCACTCAGTCTAGGTAAAAGCTACCTACGCTATGGAAAAATTGATGACATCCACACCATCAATCAAAAAATAGAAAGCATCACAAGTAGCCAACTTCAAGACATTGCTAATGAAGTGTTTGATATTAAGCAATTGTCAGTAATGAAGTATGTGTAAATAATAAGAAACAAAACAACCCAATGACCTCAGACAACACCCTTGACAACTACATCCTTGACCATACCGATGCCGAGCCTGCATATCTAGCCAAGGTGAATCGTGACACACACCTGCGACTTATCAATCCACGCATGCTTTCTGGACATTTGCAGGGACGCGTATTGTCTATGTTTTGCCACATGGTGCGACCACATCGGGTGCTTGAACTCGGAACTTATGCGGGCTACTCAGCGCTTTGCATGGCTGAGGCACTGGGTGATGACGGACTGATTCACACCATCGAATGTGATGACGAGCTGGAAGATTTTATTCTTGAAAACTTAGCTGGTTCAGAGCATGGTCATAAAGTGAAACTACACATTGGCGACGCCCTGTCTACCATTGAAAAACTGGATGAAACATTTGATCTCGTTTTTATTGATGCCGACAAACGAGAATATATGGCTTATTATGAAGCCGTACTTCCAAAGGTTCGCCAGGGTGGATTCATACTGGCTGACAATACACTTTGGGACGGCAAAGTGCTCGAACCAGTAGAACCGAATGACAAACAAACCATCGAAATCATGCGTTTTAATGATTTTATTGCCTCAGACACTCGGATTGAAAAAGTATTGTTACCTTTGAGAGACGGATTGACCATCATCCGAAAATTATAAGCATCTGATGATTGTTAGTCTTAACATCATACTCAACGTAACCATTATAATCACAACCATTTATGACAACCATTGAATTTATACTTCGACTATTTGCAGCACTCACCGCAGGATTATTAATTGGGATTGAACGCCAATGGCACAGAAAATCAGCAGGATTGAGAACCAACACACTAGTAGCTGTAGGCTCAGCACTCTATGTGCTGCTATCCATCAACATGGCACAGTTTGGTGGTGATGTGACGCGTATCATCAGTCAGGTGGTAACTGGCATTGGTTTCTTAGGCGCAGGTATCATTTTCAAAGATGGATTGAATGTCAAAGGACTGACCACCGCCGCCACCGTATGGTGTGCTTCAGCACTTGGATGTACAGCAGCTGCAGGATTATTCAAAGAAACACTTATCGGAACCATCACCGTGATGGCAATCAATTTATTTCTCATTCCACTTGACAAATGGGTAGCCAATCACAGTGAATTTGAAAACCCAGAAAAAACCGAAAAATAGTCGCAATTCAACTCATTTATTATTGGCAGTATTTCTTCAATGAGATACTGCCAATAATTTTATTACTAACCAGTTATAATTAAAATATTGCAAAACAATATTCAATCAAAAAAGTTCACTCAAAACCCCTATTAGACCCAAAACACCCATTGCAATGCGATAAAAAAATAGTACTTTTGTGAAAAATTCAAACAACAAAAAGATTTTATAAACTATTATAATTTTTAAACAAGTAAAGTATGATTTATTCGCACGAAGTAGAACACATGTGTGTTGTAAAAAAAGGTCCTAACCACGGACCAGCACCCATCCCTCAAGAAGGAAAATGGGTTAAATCGAAAGAGATCAAAGACATTTCGGGTTTGACTCACGGTGTGGGTTGGTGTGCGCCTCAGCAAGGTGCTTGCAAGCTTACATTAAACATCAAAGACGGCATCATCGAAGAAGCATTGGTAGAAACTATCGGTTGCTCAGGCATGACTCACTCTGCTGCAATGGCTGCTGAAATCCTTACTGGCAAAACCATCCTTGAAGCGTTGAACACTGACTTAGTGTGTGATGCTATCAACGTGGCAATGCGCGAACTTTTCTTACAAATCGCTTATGGTCGCTCACAGTCTGCATTCTCTGAAGGTGGTCTTCCTATCGGAGCAGGACTTGAGGATTTGGGAAAAGGACTTCGTTCACAAGTAGGAACCATGTTTAGCACACAAGCTAAGGGCGTTCGTTACTTAGAAATGGCTGAAGGCTACATCAACCGAATGGCGCTTGATGAAGATGGCGAAGCATGTGGATACGAGTTCGTTCGTTTTGGTCCTATGATGGATTTAATCAAAAAAGGAGTTGACGCCAACGAAGCCTTGAAAAAATCAACCAGCAAATACGGTCGTTTCGACAATGCCGCTAAATACATTGACCCACGACATGAGTAATGAATAATTGATAATGAATAATGAATAATTATGAAAGACAATTTAATTGTATCCAAAAGCAAAAAATTTGCAATCAGAATTATTCGGCTATATCAATATCTTTTATCAGAAAAGAAGGAATATATTCTTTCAAAACAATTATTGCGATCAGGAACGAGTATCGGGGCTAACATAAAAGAAGCCATTCAAGGCCAAAGCAAAAAAGATTTTACATCAAAATTGCAGATATCGCTCAAAGAAGCAAGCGAAACTCAATACTGGATTGAATTGCTACACGAGACTGATTACTTAGATAACACTCAATTTGAAAGCATGAATGCTGACTGTATCGAGCTTATCAAACTTTTAACGGCAATAATAAAACAATCGAAAGAATAATTTATTCAACAGTTTTAATTATCAATTATTAATTATCAATTATCAATTAAATATTATGTTATTTGAAAGTTATGACCGTCGTATCAACAAGGTGAATGCGGCACTCAACACATACGATATCAAGGATATCGACGAAGCCAAAGCCATCTGTGCTGCTAAAGGCATCGACCCGTACAAAATTTGTGAAGACATCCAAAATATCGCTTTTGAAAATGCGAAATGGGCTTACGTAGTAGGTGCTGCTATTGCCATCAAAAAAGGATGTACTACCGCTGCTGCTGCTGCCGAAGCTATCGGCATCGGTCTTCAAGCATTCTGTATTCCTGGTTCTGTAGCCGAAGACCGCAAGGTAGGTCTTGGTCATGGTAACTTGGCTGCTATGTTGCTTCGCAACGAGACTAAATGTTTTGCATTCCTTGCAGGACACGAATCATTTGCTGCTGCAGAAGGTGCTATCGGTATCGCTCAGTCGGCCAACAAAGTGCGTAAAGAACCATTGCGAGTAATCCTTAATGGACTTGGCAAAGATGCTGCTATGATTATCTCACGCATCAATGGTTTTACTTATGTACAAACCGATTTTGATTACGCAACTGGCGAATTGAACATGGTTAAAACCAAAGCATATTCTGATGGAATACGCGCTGCAGTAAAATGCTATGGTGCCGACGATGTACGCGAAGGTGTAGCCATCATGCGTGCCGAAGGTGTGGATGTTTCTATCACTGGTAATTCTACCAACCCTACACGTTTCCAACACCCTGTAGCTGGAACATACAAAAAAGAATGCATAGAGCAAGGCAAAAGCTATTTCTCAGTAGCTTCTGGCGGTGGAACTGGACGCACACTTCACCCCGACAATATGGGTGCAGGTCCAGCATCTTATGGTATGACAGATACTATGGGACGTATGCACGGCGATGCTCAGTTTGCTGGTTCGTCATCAGTACCTGCTCACGTAGAAATGATGGGATTCCTAGGCATGGGCAACAACCCAATGGTAGGTGCTACTGTACAAGTGGCTGTTGCTATCGAAATGGCAAAATAATGACCTCAAACCCCCAAAGGGATAAAATAAGAACACTCCCCGATATGCTGATGCGTATCGGGGAGTGTTGTTTTATTATATGAAGGCAAATAAAATTCACACCACTAAATTCTCCAATGCCTTTCCTAGCTCTGGATATTTAAATTCAAATCCGCTGTCAATCAACTTCTGAGGAACCATGTTAGAACTATCCAAAATCAGTTCAGGCTCAGTACCAATAAGACGAGCACCTATCTTTATCGCTATGGTAGGGGCTGGCAATCCTACTGATACACCCATAACTTTACGAAGGGTAGCCATCAAATTTTTATTTGCCACTGGGGATGGCGACGTACAATTAACTACACCAGACACACTCTCATTTTCAAAAAGAAACAACAGTATTTGGTAATAATCTTCTATGTGTATCCAACTGAAAAGCTGATTCCCTGAACCCTGCTTCCCTCCTACTCCCCATTTGGTGAGGTTCACCAAAGGACTTAATGCCCCTCCATCACGTCCTAAAACAACCGATGTTCGAAGTGCAACCTGACGAGTCGCCCTCAGGTGATAGCTAAAAAAAGTATGCTCCCATTGCTTGATTACGTCGGCAAGAAAAGTCTCAGCCAGTTCGGATTCCGACTCTACCATTTGTTTGGACTCAGAAGGCATATACACTGCTGAAGCACTTGCATTAATCCACAACAATGGAGGGTGAAGACACCTTAAAATAGCCTGACCAATGGCATTGGTAGAATCAATCCTCGACTCAAGTATCAACAATTTATTTTCGATGGTATGTCTACAATTAATTGAAGCTCCTGCCAGATTAATTACTGCATGAGCACCATCCATGACTTTTACTAGATCGGCATGATCCCACTTCACATCACCCCCGCTACGCGACACCACTAGGACTTCAAATCCCATGGACTGAAAACGAGCTCGTAGATAGGCACCAATAAAGCCGGTTCCACCTGCAAGAATTATTTTTTTTATTATCATTTCATCTATTTAAGGCCGGCTCAAAAAACGTTTGTACTAATTCACACAAATAATAAGACAGAATTAGTGCATCAATAGTTTATCCACTACGTGGAATCAATCCATTGGATAATTATTTCTATTGATATCAATTCCCTATGGGAAAATTAGTTTGTCAGCATCGCTTTACCTATTTCTTCTAATATTTCAACCTCATCACAACAAAAACTCCCCCACAACAAAAATTGCAGAGGAGTCCCCAATTATTAATTATCAATTGTCAATTATCAATTATCCTATTCGTGTGCTCCCATCTTAAGCATTTCTACTTCTTTCAAAGTCAAGAAACGGAATTTACCTCTAGGCAAATTTTTCTTGGTCAATCCGGCAAAGAAAACCCTATCAAGTCGGATTATTTTATATCCCAATTTTTCGAATATTCGGCGCACTACACGATTTTGACCTGAGTGGATTTCAATTCCCACTTGTTTTGCATCATCATCTTTGACATATTCAAGTGCATCAGCAGCAATGGTAAAGTCATCAAGTGCCACACCAGAGAGAATGGTTTTATAATCTGCTTGCTCGAGTGCTTTATCCAGCGTAACATGATAAATCTTCTTTTTGTCGTATTTTGGATGCGTAAGTTTAGAGGCCAAATCACCGTCATTGGTGAGTAGTAGCACACCAGTAGTGTTTCTATCCAATCTTCCAACAGGGTAAATTCGCTCACTACATGCGTTTTTCACTAAGTCCAACACTGTCAATCGTTCATGAGTATCTTCCGATGTCGTTACGCAGTCTTTAGGTTTATTGAGTAGTAGATATACTTTACGTTCAGAATGAACGGGTTGTTCATGAAACATCACTTTATCAGTAAGCATTACTTTCACTCCCAGTTCGGTCACCACCTCACCATTCACAGTAATCACACCTGCTTGAATGTATTCATCGGCCTCACGGCGCGAGCATATTCCTGCATTGGCAACAAATTTATTCAAACGTACTGGCTTGGTAAAGTCAATGGTGTTTTTCTTAAATGCCAATTGCTTCTTTTGACTGTATTTGGCATTCGGATCATACGAATCATCGCCACTCCGTTTACGAAATGCCACCCCGTCTTTACGATCGTCGAATCTTGTTTCTTTATATTCAGACTTTGGAGCATCTGGATTTTTTTTGAAATCCAATTTTCCTGTCCTTGGCTCATCTTCATAGCTATCGGCTATACGTCCATACCGTTTTTCTCCATTGCTGTCGGCAGGCACATCCCATGGTTTACGATCAGCAAATCCTGGTTTTGAGTCTCTGTTTTCCCATGGCTTTTTAGCACCAAAGCTCGGTCTTCCACCTTCGCGGTTTTCGTATGGTTTACGGTCGCCATAAGCTGGTTTACTATCTTTCTCCCATGGTTTTTTGGGTGAGAATACGGGTTTTGAATCTTTATCTTCCCATGTCTTACGATCGCCACCAGACGGACGAGCATCTCTGTCGCCATAAGGTTTACGGTCGCCATAAGCTGGTTTCGCATCCTTCTCCCATGGTTTTTTAGCACCAAAGGACGGTTTGTTATCTCTATTTTCCCATGGTTTGCGTTCACCTGAAGATGGACGTGAGTCTCTATCTCCAAAGGATTTACGTTCACCAAAAGCGGGTTTACTATCACGGTTTTCCCATGGTTTTTTGGCGCCAAAGGACGGTTTATTATCAGACCCACTGTATGGTTTACGGTCGCCATAGGCAGGGCGGGTATCATCATTTCTCTTAAAATCTCTGCTTCCTGAGCCACGATTATCATCGCGGGCAGGACGATCTGTGTCAAACTTACCAGCACCACGGGTGCCTTTCAATAGTGATTTCACATCACGTTTATCAAATGATTTACCATCACGGCCGGCTCCAGCGTTCGTTCTTGGTCTCGAACCGCCTTGTCCTTTTTCATTATTTGTTCTCATTAAAAATTTTATAAGTGAATACGCATGCAAAGGTCGGAAAAAATTACGAATATCAAACACAAAATTCTGGAAAAGAGTTGAGATAACACTTGATTTAGACTTATTTCTTATGAAAAATTCTTATCTTTGCAGGAAAATC
Organism: Paludibacteraceae bacterium; assembly: GCA_947471245.1. Taxonomy (GTDB): domain Bacteria; phylum Bacteroidota; class Bacteroidia; order Bacteroidales; family Paludibacteraceae; genus Paludibacter. The sequence goes on from CANIXM010000018.1 coordinate 11,889, forward strand.
GACTAGTGCAATCTCTAGTTAGCAACAAGAAGTTAACATACTATACAACAAATCTTTAAATATATTTCGGAATGTTTCAGAATCATAAAATAGCAAATGACATTTACTATGTGGGTGTAAATGATCGGCAAAAACATAAGTTTGAGAACATGCTCCCACTTCCCAATGGAGTTTCATACAATGCTTATCTTATCATGGATGAAAAAACTGCATTGGTAGACACTGTTGAATTAGCATTTGGCGATGTGTTTGTTAACAAAATTCAATCGCAACTTGGCGACAAGAAACTAGATTACCTGATTATCAACCACATGGAACCTGACCATTCAGGCGCTATCCGTTTGATTAGACAGTACTATCCTGAAATAATTCTGGTAGGCAATAGCAAAACACTAGCCATGGTGGAGGGATTTTATGGCATTGACGACAATGTATTGGAAGTAAATGATGGTGGCGAACTTTCACTAGGAAGTCACACCTTGCAGTTTTACCTCACCCCCATGGTTCACTGGCCTGAAACCATGATGACCTATGATGTTAAAGAGCGTGTACTTTTTTCGGGTGATGCGTTTGGGTGTTTTGGCAATTTGGATGGTGCTGTGATTGACAAAGACTTAGACGTCAACAAGTATTGGGACGAAATGATACGCTACTATGCCAACATTGTAGGGAAATACGGATCTGCGGTACAAAAAGCGCTACTTAAACTGACTCCATTGGATTTTGAAGTTATCTGTAGCACTCACGGTCCAATATGGAAAAAACACATCTCGGAAGTAGTAGATGTGTACGATCAATTAAGTAGATACAACGCCAAAGAGGGTGTGGTGATTATTTATGGATCAATGTATGGCAACACCGAACTGATGGCAGAAATCGTGGCGCAAGGTGTGGCTCAAAGTGGTGTAAAAAACATCATTGTTCACAATGTATCAAAAAGCGACCCTTCTGAAATCATTCGTGACATTTTCAAATACAACGGCTTAATAGTTGGAAGTCCAACCTATTGCAACGAATTGTATCCTGAAGTGGAATCATTGCTTAGAAAAATTGAAATTCGTCAAGTGAAAAATCGATATTTTGGATACTTCGGCTCATTCACATGGGCAGGCGCTGCCGTGAAACGCTTAGAAACATTTGTTCAAACAATGAAATGGATTACGCCAGATTTTGCTGTTGAAGAAAAGCAAGGACTGAAAGAA